>JAQVWU010000319.1 GCA_028709565.1 Eubacteriales bacterium | reverse complement strand
ATGGACGGAAATTTATTATAAAATTGTGCGGGACGTCTCACAATAGACTAAATATTGTGTCAAACCGTCCCAGTTTATCCTTTCTCCGGGCAGTCTATTTTATACAGATAACGAAGATATAGCGAGATTGAAATAATATCTGCTTTATAAAACGGTACAGATTTATCTATACAAACGTCTGTCAGCGGATAAAACGGTAGCTTTATACAAGAAATTTCAGACGGAATTCCCGTATATTGTAAGCGAAAATTACATAAAAAGAAAGAAGCTGTCGGTCAACGACAACTTTTAACATACAGTTTATACTATTGATTTCGGTACCACCGCGGCAGCGGTTTTGTGCTATATTTATAATGGATGGGTTCGTAATAGCAATAATGCGTAACTCAACCAAAGTCATGTGGTAACAATTCGCGATATATATTTACGTTATGTTTGCAAAAAATTCCACGCCGGAAATTTATAACCTGAGGGGATAATTGCCATGAAAAATACAATCAACTCTATCCGCGTTGCATATGAAAACTGGTTATATGAGGACCGTTTCAACGGTCTGATCGCGCTGCTCAAAAAGTATCCCGGAGCGATCGGTCAGGTTGCTCTGTTCACGTCAAGCTACCATCCTCCGCTTCCGATTGACGAAACGGCTGTCAGATGTGATATAATGAAAGAACGTATGAGAAGCCTGCGCGAAGCCGGGTTTAAAGCCGGCATCAATATTCTGGGTACCATCGGTCATCACAACGAAAATCTTGACCATTGTTATCGCTCCGAGGCAAACCGAATGACCAATATTCACGGTCATATATGCGAAGGCAGCTTCTGTATGAGAGACAAGCGCTTTATTGATGATTATATAAAGCCGGTATATACAATGCTTGCAAAAACACATCCCGACTTTATATGGGTTGATGATGATGTACGCTGCGGTCATATGCCGATAGGAAACGGCTGCTTCTGCGATATATGTATAAAGGATTTTAACAACGCTCACGGTTATTCATATACACGAGACAGCCTTCGCGCCGCTCTCAACGAGCGCGATATTCCCCTCCGCCGTCAATGGCTTGTTCATAACGGCAATGCAATATGTTCGCTGTTTGAAGTAATCGGCAAAACGGTCCGCGGTATTTCCGGCCAAATTATCCTGGGATTTATGACCGGCGAAAGATATTTTGAGAGCTACAATTTCCGCGCATTTGCCGGCGCGCTCTCCGAAAACGGGAAATACGAAATCATGTGGCGTCCCGGCGGAGGCGCTTATACCGATTACAGTATATATGACTTCATACACAAAGCCCGTGAAATAGGACGTCAAAGTGCCCGTCTTCCCGCATATGTTACCGTAATACAATCGGAAATCGAAAACTTTCCGTATCAGTTGATTAAGAAGAGCCCTGTCAATACCGTAACCGAAAGTCTTTTGTATATGACGACGGGCTGTACCGGAGCCGCTTTCAATATTCTGCCCTCCGAAACGGGAGAACCCGTCGAAAACTGTGAAAGACATCTCAAAGCCATCGACAGCGCCGTCGATGACTATAAAATGCTGCATGAAAAACTTTGCGGGATGAAGCCGTTCGGTATCGGCAGCGGATGGAGAACGGACGCGCACGCCTTTGCATGGGGCGAGTGGACCGCTTCCGGTACGGACTTTGCCAATTACGCTGCCGAGTTATATACATTCGGTCTTCCCGAATGCTGCGGAGACACCGATATCGTCGCGCAGACAATGAATGAAACAACCGCGTCCGCGATGGACGATGATGAGCTTCTCGGTGCCCTTAAAGGCGGTATTTATATGGACGCCGGCGCACTTGCGCATATCAATACACGCGGATTCGGCGAATATACCGGTTTTGCCGTCGGCTCCGCGGTCCCGGCGGACGCGATAGAGCGTTATCTTGACCATCCCTTCAACGGAGAGTGTGCGCAGGGTCTTAGAAACTGCCGCCAGGCCTTCAATCCCGGACCGTCAATTTCAATTATACCCGCCGACGAACACGCAATTCCGTTATGTTCACTTGTAAACTATACCGGCGAAACGATTGCCGGTTGCTCAATGGGTATTTTCGAAAACAAACTCGGCGGACGAATCGCGGTTGAGGGTTATTATCCGTTCTCCTGGATATCAGACTATTATAAGACATATCAGTTAAACGAGGTTTTTAAATATATATCCAAATCCGCTCTTCCGGCGTATATCGACAGCTATCACAGAATAAGAACATCGGCATTCAAAAATGACAGCCGCGTTTGCATAACGCTTTTCAATTTTACCCCCGACACAATTGACAAAACAGGACTTGTGGCAAAAACCGACAATAAAACAATAACGCTGTATACCGGCAGCGAAATCATGGTGCTTGAAGCGCATTCGGCGGCCGGCGGGTATACTAAATTTGTCATACCGTCCATCAAACCGTGGAAAGTAGTTTTAGCCGAAATCAAGTCCGATGAAAGGCAATACAGAGAATGAATATAAATTACAGCATTGAATCCCGCGGATGGGACACGGATGTATGCGGCTATATTCAAAAGCACGATCTTGTTTTCAGAACACCGGTATGCGATCCTCTCCACGGAATTCCGATGGGTGACGGCGATACCGGAACACTGCTGCACATTGAACCTGACGCGCTCTTAATAAACATAAACAAAACGGACCTCTGGAATAAAAGCAAAAATGAAGATCCCGTAATCCATACGGATTATTCCGCCAATGTTCACGGGGCGGTATTAAAAATAGACTTCGGATGTCCCGTATTCGAGGACATATATTCAAGGCATTATGAAGCGCGCCTTGCCCTTGGCAATGCCACCGCCGGCATCAAAGCGCAAACGCCCTTCTGCGATGTTGATATTACGGCGTTCGCGTCTCATGACGCCGGTGTTACGATAATTCGCGGAAAAACCCACTACCGCGAGAAAATGTCCCTTGACATCATACTAAAAAGGTGGGGCAGCCGTATATTCCCGTATTGGTATGCCGCGCATTACGGAAGCTGTGAGGATGGACTGGACGGTACAGAGGCGAGAACGGACGGGAATACACTTGATATAGTTCAAACACTTAACGGCAACGCGTTCTGCGTATCGGTTAAGGCTGTATGCTGCGGCATATGCAGCGTTAAGAACAGCAGAACGGCTGTCTGCGCATCAAAAGCCGCGTCGGAACATGAATTCCTGCTTTATATATCGGTAGGAGTAAATCCGGACGCGGAAGCAGCCGTTGAGGAGGCCCACGCAAAAATCAATACAGCCTGCGCCGGGGGATTTGACGCTCTCTATTCACGTCACTGCGCCGAATGGAGCGAATTTTGGAATAAATCATTTATTTCGCTGCCGAAGGAAAATGATTTTATCGAGAACCTGTGGTATCTCAATCTTTATTATGCCAACAGTGAGATGAGGGGAAAATCTCCTCACCATTTTACAAACGGTATCTGGACAAATTATCACGATTTTGTTCCCTGGAATAATATATTCCATTACAATACACAGCTTTCGACATTTCCCCTTGAGGCGGCAAATCATCCCGAACTGCTGGAAACCTATTATAACTACCGTATATCACAGCTTCCCGCGGCACGCGAATATGCCGCAAAACACAAAGGTAAGTCAGGGGCTTTTTACACCGATGTTAGCGATTTTATGGGCAGAATGCAGCCGCAGGAGTTCAACTGTACATGCGGCGCACAGATAGCAATGGCCCTTTACGACCATTATCGTTATTCAAACGATGAAATGTATTTGCGGCGTATATTACCC
>JAQVWU010000318.1 GCA_028709565.1 Eubacteriales bacterium | reverse complement strand
CCCGGCGCTCACAAAACCGGAAATCGCCTCGGTCATAGACGATGTCGTCTCCGTTTTGTATACGCCGTGACCGATACGCGCACCGTTATCGACGCCTGCCCTTCCTATGACGACGCGGAGAGGGTTATCGCCTCCCAGTTTGAGGCGCTCGGGGCGGACTCCGCCTTTTTTGCCGGCAAGAAAACGGTTATCAAACCCAATCTGATTTTTAGCGCCCCGCCCGAAAAATGTATTACCACCCATCCCGCCCTCGTTGAGGCGGCCGCGCGTTATATCGTACGGGCGGGGGGCGAGGCCGTTGTCGCCGAGAGCCCGGGCGGTCCCTATACCGAGGCGCTGCTCAACAGACTCTACAGGGGGAGCGGCATCGCGGAGGCGGCGCACCGGGCCGGAGCGAAACTGAACACCGATATCTCCTCCCGCCTGGTCAACGCCCCGCGGGGTGTTACCTCACACTGTTTTGACATCATCACCCCGGTGCTCGACGCCGATATAATCGTCAATCTGGCCAAGCTGAAGACCCACACCCTGACAATGCTGACCGCGGCGGCCAAGAACCTGTTCGGGGTCGTGCCCGGCGTGCTCAAATTCGAGATTCATTCCCGGTATAAAAATCAGGATCACTTTCAGTCGGCGCTGGTCGACCTGGCAGCCCTGCTCTGCGAAACCAAGCCCGTCCTTTCGGTTGTGGACGCCGTGGACGCCATGGAGGGGAACGGACCCTCAAGCGGTCGGCCGCGCCATGTGGGCTGCCTGATATCGGGCTTCAATCCCTTCGCCGTCGACCTGGTCTGCGCCGAAATCACCGGCATGCCGGGCGAGGTCAAGATGCTCAACTACGCCGCCGAACGGGAACTGTGCCCCGGCTCGGTCGACGGACTGGGCATCCCCCGGGAGCGCCTTGAAGCCTTCAGCCCGCCGGATTTCGCCAAGCCCGACACCCGCCGCGGCAAAAGATTTGAACTGATCCCCCGTTTCCTCGCCCCCCGCCCCGTCGTCGGCGAGGACTGCACCGGCTGCGGCATATGCCACAAAAGCTGCCCGGTAAAGACCATAAATATGAAAGAGACCGCCGGCGGCAAAAAAAGGGCGCGTATAGCCGACAAAAATTGTATCCGCTGCTTTTGCTGCCAGGAACTCTGCCCCGCGAAGGCTATAGTCATCAAAAAACACTTTATAATCGGATTATTGTCCCGCAACGGCTAAAATATTCGGCCGACCAATAAACAGGGGGTAAGCGCCATGTGGAAATGCCCGAAATGCCAACGGGAGTTTACCAACACCGAATGACCACTTTTGCGTAAAACCGAGCAGCATTGACGAATACATCGCCGCGCAGCCGCCGCAGGTGCGCTGTCTGCTGCAAAACATCCGTGAAACCATACGCGCTGCGGCTCCCGACGCCGCGGAAAAAATATCGCGGCAGATGCCGACCTTTTGGCAGGGTGAAAACCTAATTCATTTCGCCGCGTTCAAAAAGCATATCGGCCTGTATCCCGGCGGCGAAGCGGCATCGGTGTTCGCCGAACGTCTCGCGGGATATAAAACCTCCAAAGGCGCGATAAGGCTGCCCCTTGACAAGCCGATTGATTACGAACTCATCGCCGACATTGTACGATGGAGGGTGAAACAGGCGGGCGGCTGAATTTATGAAACAATGAGCTATTGATCGACTCTCATCTAACGAGAGTAAAAAAAGATTGCACCTAAGGTTAATCCCTTTGATACAATCTTTCCATAAAAGATAATATTAATATATTTGTTTCCGGTTCATGACATCTTTTTGATTAAAGGCTCTTTATAATGTTGCACAAATTATCTCTGATTATGAACAAAACCAACAACCGCCGGGAGCGTGGAAGACTTCTATAAGACCACATACACGGCAAGTTTGCCCACACCAACCTACAGACCATGTATGGACCTTTTCTTCTACTATTATTTCTATTGCGGATCCACAAGCGTAAATACATAAACCGATTCAATGACACAAAACGTAGCAATTGGAATTCGGCGCAGAATGATTTCCCTCGCAAGTTCCCCAATAAATATGATTGCAAAACAAAAGTTCGCTAGAACCGCTAAGTGTTTCGTTGTTTATACTTGCTTCAGCAGAGCGCATATCACTCAGATTAATTTCTTCAGCAGGGATTTTGGAATATTTAGCGATAAAATTTATCATTTCATCATCAGATGATATATCTTTATATTCGTTGATAAAGTTTTCTCTTTCCTCGCTTATACTTGCTTCAGCAGAAGCAGAGCGCATATCACCAAGATTAATTTCTTCAGCAGGGATTTTGGAATATTTAGCGATAAAATTTATCATTTCATCATCAGATGATATTTCTTTATATTCGTTGATGAAGTTTTCTCTTTCCTCCGCAGACCATGGTTCTACACAGGAATCAGATATATAATCGTTAATGTAATGACTACAGTTATATATACAGTTTTCACTGTCTTCATGTTCAATATGTTCGCGTCCATTGGTTGGTAATATTGAAGTATCGATTGTATCCAGCACACAACTGTATAAACAATTATCACCGTGAATGTGGTTATCCTCATATTGTGACGCAAATATCGTTGTAGAACATAAAACTACCATGGTCAGCGATATGAATGCGCACTTAACTTTCAATAAAAGTATCTTCATAATATTATACCTTTTCTGGTTTCATCATACCTTTTGATAAATTCGCCGATATAAAGTTTGGACTTTTGTAGTAACTGAATTAACCAACGGAATTCATCCGCAATAAACTTTTTGTGATTGCCGCCCTTTATTTCGGATTTATCAGGATTACGATTGATATATACCAAGATATAAAACGCGCATAGTCTGCTCGTAAGATTCCACTTGAAACCCACGCCCAACCTATGCGCCAACATGAATAAGTTTTAACGGATATGGTAATGCATAAATCAAAATGTCGTCCGTCGCGTAAAGCGTAGGATGGCACGTAAAAGGTCTTGGTTCGAAAACCATATTCACCTCACCTCTTTCTGCGGGGTTGAACCAGACTAAATTATTTTACTTCCGAATAATTGTATTATATAATAAAAAACGTAATGTGTCAATACATTTTGCAATATATTGAATATTTTCTATTATGTGCACTAAAGACGTGAGGGTTTTTATTGGTTTTGCACAAGAAAGTATTTATGTTGAACTATACTTTCGCCCTATCCGCTTCTTCGATGTGTTTCTACCGGCTTAATAAATATCGGCATAGCCGGTAACACATACCATGCTATGCCGCGATATTATTGACACACCACGGACCGGCAGTCTTTTTATTGCCGTTTTATACTAATACTCGGTGCGTTCGTATACCGAGCGGCGCAGTTCGGGGGTGAGATTCCTGAAATACTCCGAATAACCGCCGATGCGTACGATGAGATTGGGATGCGCCTCCGGATTGTCCAGTGCTTCGGCAATTTCATCCTTTGAAACGCAGGTAACCTGCAGCTGCATGCCGCAGTTTTTGAAATAGCCGGCAACCAGCGGTTTGAGCGCCTGCCTGACATGGTCTTTGGCGATGCGAATATTCATGACCGGCGTGCCCGCGGCGAGGGGCTGGGCCAGGCGGGCGGCGCTGTTGAGCAGTGCGGTGGGCCCCGCCGTATCCCGGTTGTGCACCGCGCCGATTGAATCGCACAGAGAATCACCGCCGCGTCTGCCGTCGGGCGTGGCGCCCACATGTCTGCCGGCGTCGGCATAGGTGGTAAACTGAATGGAGGAGGGCAGGAAAGCTTCGCCGCCGACGGGTTTGATATCGCCGAAAAAGCCGAAGAGAG
>JAQVWU010000317.1 GCA_028709565.1 Eubacteriales bacterium | reverse complement strand
ATCGATCAGGTCTCACAGAACGCCCAGAAGACCATAATGGCAAACGATGACAGTTTTGAAGTCATGTGGGACTGTAAAAATGCTATGCCGTCCCTTATAACAAACGGTTATCTAGTCGACTTCAATACGGTCCCCTATCTGAATCTGGACGCCGCCTACTGGGATAAAAACGCCTCGGAACAGCTTTCCGTACTCAATAAGCTGTACTTTATGCCCAGTGACATCAGTATGCAGAATTTTACCGGCGCCCGCTTCCTGTATTTCAATAAAAAACTGGTAGAGGATTATACGCTGGATGACCCGTATGAACGCATCAAATCGAATAACTGGACACTGGATGTTGTGCTCAACATGATAAAATCGGTTTCCGAAGATCTCAACGGCGACGGCATAATGGACAGCAATGACAGATACGGCATCCTGTCCGAAAACGGGGCCGCCAACGCCAATATATTGTATTTTATAAAGAGCGCGGGTATACGCAACACCACAAATGATTCGGACGGCGTCCCGCAGCTTTCCTGTATGAACGAAAAGCTGATAAAAATAGCCGAGATGTGCAAGGAAGTATTCGATGACAAAAACGTCGCCATCACATACGAAGAGGCTTCCAAAGGCGCTTCAATCGGGGATTTCCCGCATATATTCGCCTATTGCCGCGGATCGCTGTTTACCACCGACCACTTCCTGTTTGTGCAAAACGGGGTTGAAGAAACAGTGTCTTTTAAGGATATGGAATCTGACTACGGTATCGCCCCCAATCCCAAATTCGACCAGGCACAGGAGGAATACTCCCATCGCATTGATCCGTATACAACCATAATGGCGATTCCGATAACCAATACAGACCCGGAACGTACCGGTATTATACTCGAATATATGTCCTGGATGTCCTCCAAAACGGTTCTGCCCGCTTATTACGAAACCACGATAAAGACAAAACGCACCCGTGACAACGAGGCTCCCCTGATTGTCGACATGATAAAGGCTTCGATCAGCTATGAAATAAGCGATATATTTGATCTGGGCATCACCTCGATGTTGTGGGAGGGATACGCGTCGGGGAACATCAGTTCCACGTATGCCAAAAGAGAGGCTGCGATACAAACAAAGCTCGATAAATTAGTCGAGGATATGCGAAATATCGGAGTATAATCCATATAATAAATACCAATAAACCGGAGGCGGCTGATATAGCGGACAAATTAATTCAGAACATAGGAATTCTGGCGCATGTGGACGCGGGAAAAACAACCATCACCGAACAGATACTGCTGGTCAGCGGCAGCATCCGCAAAGCCGGCAGTGTGGACAGCGGCACCACCCAAACCGACTGGCTGCCGATTGAGCGCAGCCGCGGTATATCCGTCAGAAGCGCCGCGGCTTCCTTTCAGCGGGGCGACATGTTGATAAATCTGATTGATACGCCGGGTCACATGGATTTCGCCGGCGATGTGGAACGCTGTCTGCTGGCGCTTGACGGAGTTATTCTGGTAATCTCGGCGGTTGAGGGCGTTCAGTCACAAACCGAAATCCTGTGGAGGGCGCTTGAAACGTTAAAACTGCCCGTTTTGATATTTATAAATAAAATCGACCGTCCGGGCAGTAATTTCGATGAATTGACAGCCGGTTTCCCCGAAAGCCTTAAATCAGAAAACGCACCTCTGTTTTTTTCTTTTAATCGTCCGGTCAATGAGTCGTCCAATGAATGCGCGGTATCCCGTGAAAGCGATTTACCCGAAAAGATGGCCGACGCGGCTTCCGAATTTGACGATGATTTGATGAACCTGTATATTTTAAACGGGAAACTGACAGAGGCTCAAATTCAAAACTCATTCCGTGAACGTGTATACAGAAAAGAAATCATACCGGTATTATGCGGATCCGCTAAATCGGGTATAGGTATAACCGAACTGCTGGATGCCGTCACCGGATATATGCCGACGGCGGCAAAAAAAAGAACCGAACACCTGTCCGGTTATATATATAAAATCGAACACGACGATACCATGGGCAAAGCCGCTCATGTCCGTATGTTTGGCGGACAATTGCATGTACGTGATCTTGTCAGCCCTGCCGTGGACGAAGAAAAAAGCGATAAGATTACACAGATAAGACAATTCAGCGGCCAAAAATATAATGATATCGGCCGTATCGGCGCGGGAGATATAGCCGCGTTATACGGACTGCGTTCCTTTAAGGCCGGCGATGTCATAGGAAAGACCGATAACCCATATGTTAAAATCGTAAATCCCTTCCTCAGCGTAAGGGTTATGCCCAAAAACCCCGGGCAGCTTACCCCGCTTATTGAGGCAATCGGCGAACTCTCCGAGGAAGATCCGCTTTTAAGCTATAAATGGGAGAAAACCGAACGGGAAATTCTGATTAACATAACGGGGGAAATCCAGGTTGAGGTCCTTGACGCGCTGCTTAAGGAACGTTATAATCTTGACGCGGATTTTTCGCCTCCGACGGTAATCTATAAGGAAACCCCGGCAAAATCCGGATACGGATATGAAGCTTATACCATGCCGAAACCATGCTGGGCGGTAGTTAAACTTTTATTCGAACCGCTGCCCCGCGGAAGCGGGGTTATATATGACAGCGGGCATATACCGAACAATAAACTGTTTTACAAATATCAGACACATATACAAAGATCATTTGCCGAATCGCTCGAACAGGGTCTTTGCGGGTGGGAGGTAACCGATTTTAAAGCTACGCTGGTTGACGGAGAACACCACACCATCCATACCCATCCGCTGGATTTTTTTGTAGCGACGCCGATGGCTGTGATGAACGCGTTGAGCAATACCGGGACGATTTTGCTTGAACCTTTCCTGCGATTTCGCATCAGCGCCGACGAATCGCTGTCCGGCAGGATTATCAACGACATAATTATGATGCGCGGGCAGTTTGACACCCCAGTTATAAGAAAAAACACCGTTACCGTCGAGGCTTCTCTGCCCGTCGCTTCCTCGCTGGGTTATCCGGTCAAACTTGCGACATTATCCGGCGGAAAGGCAACCTTTTATTCGGATTTTGAAGGATACCGTGAGTGCCCCGCTGAACTGGGCAGTATTTCACCCAGACGCGGTATTAACCCTCTGGACCGCGCCAGATGGATTCTGCACGCAAGGGGAGCGCTGTAAACATAAAACAAACGTATATATATTATTACGAAACCGGGGAGAATACGATGACCGATAATATTAACAGCAAAGTATACAATATGAACGAAGCGATGAAAAAACGCCGCGCTTCGGGAGCTTATCATGCAGATAAAGTCACCCGTTATTATTTCGACGGTTATTATGCACATAAAGATAATAGTATTTATCTGCGGGAAGCATACGCCCACCTGAATTTTTATGAAAATATGCCCGTATTGCTCTTCCCCGATGAACTTATCTGCGGTATCCTGGCTGTCCGCGAACCGGTATTCTGGCACTACTCCTGCGGCACATATACTGACATAAACACAGCGCGGGAATATGCAAAACAGGAAAACATGAACGAACGGGAAACCGAGGATTTTTTATCCCAAATAAGGGAGCTTGACAAATATCGTTATATATCCCATGAAGAAGGTGTTTTTACGGAATCGGAACTGCGCAGTATGCATTCGACCGCTTCAACAACGACTTTTTTCGGCGGTCATATGATTCCGGATTACGAAACAATTCTGTCGGAGGGATTGGGCGGATATAAACGGCGGCTTCTCGCCCGCATACAGGACGGAGGGAACGACTTACATGAGGCTATGCTGATTATGCTTCGCGGCATTCAGACCGTCATCAGCAGCTATGC
>JAQVWU010000316.1 GCA_028709565.1 Eubacteriales bacterium | reverse complement strand
GCCGTTGACGGCAGCGAGGTTTCCTTTACCGTACCGGCTAATTCGATAGCCACGGTGCTCATTAAATAACCCAAACATCCAAATAAAACAGGGCTCATACCGTATGGTATGGGTCCTTTATTATACGCCCCCCTGATTGACAGGTGTTTTTGAGCGTGTTATAATCAATAAAAAAGAGGTGGCAGATAACTTGAAGCTGAAATGGGCAAAAAAGGTCCCGCAGCCGCTGATCGCCGAGCTGTATTTCAGCGACGCGCTGGGCATGCGGGACACCGAACTGGTCGATGAGGCGGGGTACGCGCTGCTGGCCCGCTGCGAGGCCATCATAGCTGTGACATACGGATTTGAAAAGAAAATACTTGTCTGCCCCGGCTGCGGCAAAGAAGCCGCGCTGCGGGACGGCATGTTCAGCTGCGCCTGCGGCAGCGTTTCATGGGAGGAGTTTCGCAGATCATATAAAAATAAACAGCTGTACGGGGCCAACGCCCTGCCCGTGTTCCTCGCCTACAGACGGGAATTCGCGGCGGCAAAGGATTACGGCCAAAAGATGATCGCCATCGACAGGCTGATCCACTCCTTTCATATACTGCATTCCTACCGCAAAAACCCAGAAGACTTCGATTTTTTCGACTTTGAGGATGAGGACGCTGTCCTGGGCAGACCGACCGGGGTAAATCTCATCGAAGGCAGTCTGTCGGAGGTTATCCGCTTTCTCGACGCCCTGAGCGAATCAGGTGAATCAAATATAAAAAGCCGCTGGCGGTCTGTTATCAGGCGCGCCAACGGCGGTAATATTTTGTAATATTAAATTATTCGTCATCCGCCAGCGCGGCTTTAATCATGAGCGCGCACTCAACGCGTTTGCGTTCCAGTTCACAGGCAATCCCATAGGGTTTGACCGGGTCGCCGCATTGGCTGAGGTTGTTGGCCGCGCAGCCGCCGCCGCAGTAATACTTTGCCCAGCAGGCGCGGCACTCCTGGTTTGTCGTTATATTGCAGCCGGCGAAGCGCTTTTGCATATCGGTGTCAAAGCTGCCGTCATACAGATTGCCCATTCTGTACCGGGGAAAGCTGACAAACTGATGACAGGGATAGATATCGCCGTCGGGGGTTACGGCGGCGTATTCGCTGCCCGAGCCACAGCCCTTCACACGCTTGTATACACACGGACCCGCGTCCAGGTCAATCATAAAATGAAAGAAGTTGAAGCCCCTGCCCTCCCGTTCGCGCTCTATCATCGCGGCGGCAAGCTTTTCATATTCGGCAAATATAACGGGCAGGTCCTCCGCGCGCAGACTGAGTTTGCTGTCCGCACCGAGTACCACCGGCTCGACCGAGATTTGATCGAATCCGAGGTCGGCCAGGTGCAGCACGTCGTCACAAAAATTCAGGTTCTCCCGTGTGAAGGTGCCGCGCACATAATAATCGGCGCTTCTGCCCGCTGTCAGCCGTTTGTATTTGGGCAGAATATCGTCATATGTACCGCTGCCGTCCTCAAAGGTGCGCATTTTATCGTTGGTCTCACGGCAACCGTCAATGGACAGCACGGCGTTTGACATGTGGGCGTTTATAAAGGCAATGCTGTCGTCATCGAGCAGCGACCCGTTTGTGGTAATCGTAAACCGGATGTTTTTCCCCAAAGCCCTTTCGGTTTTTCTACCGTATTCAACAAGCCGTTTTACCACATCGAAATTCATGAGCGGCTCACCGCCGAAAAAATCCACCTCAAGGTTTTTGCGGGGACCGGATTTTTCAAACAGAAAATCCAGCGCCCTTTTCCCCGTTTCAAAGCTCATGAGGGAGCGCCCCCGGCTGAAGCTGCCCGTTTCGGCAAAGCAGTACCGGCAGCGCATATTGCAGTCATGGGAGACGTTGAGGCAGAGCGACTTGATTAACCCCGTCGGGTGCACCGTTTCGGCGTCCCAGTCCTCCGAAAAGAGCATGCCCGCGCGATACAGTTCGTACAAATCGCCGTATGCTTCGGCGGTCGCTTCCCTGTCATCAAAGCCGGCCAGAATATCGGCGGGACAGCTGTCTCCGAGGGGCGGGTTCAGGCGGGAGAGCAGGTCATGGGCTATGTCGGTCAGCACGTGCACGGCTCCGCTGGGGCTGTCAAGGGCTATATTATATCCGTTCAGTTTGTAAAAGTGTATCATAAATCCCAGATTTCTGTCTTTGTATTTTTATTAATCCCGGACATAAAGACAACGGACACGCGTACCGTGTCCATTTGTTATACATACCGGTTAATTCTTTTTGTCTGCGGTTTTCTTTTCGCATTTCTGGTTTGCCACGGTGCATGAGGTTTTGCAGGCCGACTGGCAGGACGCCTGGCATTCGCCGCAGCCGGCATTTTGCGCTTTTTTGGCATAGGTGGTTTTGTTGAGCGTTTTAACGTTTTTCATTTTCTGTCCTCCTGTATAACTAAACTCTTTTTTTCATATATTTTTTGCGTATCGCTTCACGGTTCTTAGCCGGCGATATCCTCTTGGGCTTTTTATTGGCTGCGAGATAGCCTCCTCCGCCCGCGGCGGCAACGGCGGCAATATTGATTATCAGCCGCTCCCAAATAGCCCGTTCCCCCTCAAAAAGCAGGGAGAACAAAAATATAACCGCGATGTATAATATACCGGCGGCAACCCCCGCGCCTATCCCGGACGACGCTCTTTTTGCGTTGATATAGCCGCAAATCACCGCTCCCGCATAAAAGGCGATATATGCGAATATGCCGAGATACCGTTCGGGGTCGGCGCTTTGCAGAAAAATAAAATTCGCCGACAGCATCAGAATCAGCAGCGCGCCATAGGCAATCGCCGTAGCAAGCATAACATTGACAACCGATCTAAAATTCATTGCATCTCCGCCTTCGCATCTCTTTATAGTAAAATATATGCGAAGGCACCGGTATTTATAACCCGGTTGCTGTTATTCCGCGTCTTCCGCTTTGACGTCGATATTGCGGACGGCGGAACGCAGTATTCTTATCTTTGTGCGCTCAGCCCCCGTTTCTATCATTACCGTTTCGTCCTTCATGCTGATTATCTTCCCGATAATACCGCCGGTGGTGGTTATCTCATCGCCGACCTGAAGGCTGCTGCGCATCTCGTTAACCGTTTTTTCCTGCTTTTTCTGCGGGCGGTATAAAAAGAAATAGAAAACAACCAGCATGACACCCAGCATGGCTATAGTAACCCAGCCGCTTGTTCCGGCGGTCGTCGCCGTCCCGGCGTCGAGCAAATATGTCATAAATTTCCCCCCATATTGATTGTATACTCGAGAGAATATTATATTATATTATATAAAAATTTACAACAGCATTTTGTAAATTTTTTAAATCCATAAAAATGCTTGACATATATATTTTACTGTGCTAATATAAAAACTGATATATTATAAATGATAATTGATATCTAAATGTTCAGAATGTTCAGAATGTTCAGAAACAGCAAGTTAATATTAATATGGAGGAATTATCATGAGCAAAACAAAAGTAGGCATTATCGGCTGCGGCGGAATCGGCAGCTGGCACTTCAGCCATCTCGTTGAATTCGACGATGTCGAACTGGTGGGTTTCTGCGATATCATACTCGAGAGAGCGGAAGGTTTCCGGGATAAAGCGAAGACCGGCAAGGCATACGAACTCTATACCGATATGCTCGACGACGCCAAACCCGACGCGGTTTACGTCTGCGTTCCGCCTCACTGCCACGGCGACATAGAAATGGCAGTTATCGAGCGGGGTATTCCCTTCCTCGTTGAGAAGCCCATGGCGCTTGACATGTCAGTCGCCGAGAAAATCTGCGCCGCGGCCGAAG
>JAQVWU010000315.1 GCA_028709565.1 Eubacteriales bacterium | reverse complement strand
GCCTTCCCCGTTCATCATTCGCAGATAAACCGCATATTCGGCGGGTCCTGGTGGGCATGCGGCGGCAGCGCTACGGCCGACGCGCGCGGATTGTTCCGTTATACCGTAAGGGTGGCGGCAACCGAAAGACAGTATAACTGCGGCGTCAACTGGGCCTGCGGTCAGTATCTCGACGGGACATGGGAGGACGGAGTCCGTGAACTCATGAGCGCCTTCGGCGTTCTCATGCGCCGGTATGGCGAATCGATTTACGGCACCGTGCCCTCCGCTTCCTATGTCACACCCTCCGGTTCGGTACTGGAAAAGAATATGTGGGGGGTCGCCACCGAAACTTCGGACGGCGGCAGGGTCTTTTTACATGTCCTGAACGCGCCGCCGGACGGTGTGCTGCGGATTGATTACGCGGCGGACGGCAAGCGTTTTGAGTCGGCTGCCCTGCTCGGCGGCAAAGAACTCACGCTGACCGATACGGGTAACGGCTACACAATCAAAATACCGCATGACGGGCGGGACGATACCGATACGGTCGTTATACTCAAACGGCAGAACCGGTAGGCGGATATGAACAATACATTCTTTAAAGACGGACAGGGCGGCATTTATCTGCCCCTGGGAATCTTCGGGTGTTATTTTCCCGCCGATATAATCGGGGAAGAGCCCGGAATGCCTACCCGGCACGGGGCTGGACTGCTTCAATATCACCGCCTGACAAAGGCCCAGTGGCGCAAGTTTTTTTCATGGCTGCAAAAGCAGGGCTATACCGCGCTGCGCATGTTTCCGCGGGGAGAGTCAATCGGCAGCGCGTGGGAAGGGCTTGATCTGGGGGGCAGATTAAACCGCACATTGTTCGGTACGCTGACCTCATACATGGAAATCGCCCGTGAATACGGCATCCGGTTTCAGCTGTGCCTGTTTACCCAGCCCGAATGTTCGGTTTACTGCAACAGGCTGACGGCAATGGCCTTCGGTCCGCGCAGACTGTCGGCCGCCGAACTGGCCTCCCCCATGTCGGACGGCTATATCGACGAAACCGGGGAAGGGGACCGCGTTCCGTTCGTCCCATACGAGCGCTATTTTTCCGACCCGGCGGTTCGCCGGCTGAATAAAAGCTATCTTGACGAGCTAATACCGCTGCTGCCTTCGGACGATGTCTTCACCGTTGAGCTTTATAATGAAATCGGATGGTCAAGTCCGAATGCGCTCATACCAAATGCCTTCCGGTGGGAATATAAAAACGATATAATCGACTGGTGCGCCGATATGGTATCGCATATTAAGCGTCTCGCACCCGGTCTGCCGGTATGCGTAAGCAATCCGGGGGTGAGTCTGCTGGGCCATGACCCTGCCGAATGGCAGATGAAGATAAAACCGGACTTTTATTCGGTGCACAATTATCCAGACTGCTGCGGTTACTTCCCCGGTCTCGATTACGCGCTCATGAGTGACGCGGCGCTTAAATATACCATGTCCGCCGGACCCGCCATGTACGGCGAATGGCAATGCCTGAACCGCGGCGAGATATCCCGCCATGACGAAGGGCTGCTCGCGCGGGATATGGTATGGCTGTCCCTTCTGTCGGGAGCGCCGGGTACGGTTTCCTGGCTCGGGCAGAGTTGGGGCGAATACGGCTCGGCCGCACGCATATGCGCGTCTCTCGCGGGACATAATCTTGACCGCCGCCCGCCGGCTATAGGTATCGATATATCAGATATGCATAAGACCTTGCTCGGCTGCGAGGAAAACCCGGACGAAGAATGCTCCATGCCGCCGGGATACTGGTGCCCCGATACCGGCGCTCCCGATAAAATGCACCGTTTCTGTAAAAAATTTGCCGGCGGCGCCTATGAACGCCTTATGCGGACCGAACAGGCGTCCCTTGAGAGCGGAGCCGATTTCGATTTTACCTTTGAGCCGGATAAATACCCGCTGAATGATATCGCATCGGCTGACCCGTCCCTGCCTGTTGAAGCGCCCCCGGGCTATCACCTGAAATATATGGCTGCCCAGGGGGGCGTGTATATTGCCTATCTCCGCAATTATGTCAATATGCCGGTGGTCGGGCATCATGAAGACGGCACGCCCTTTGAAATGTTCGCGCTCCGGGACCGCCGCCCGGTGCCGCTGAAAATCATGCGCACCGCGGTCAGCGAAACCATGAAGCTGGACATATTCGACCTCGATAAGCGCGGATTTGTCGCGGAGTGCATAACGACGAAATCATACGATGCGGGCGTTACATCCCATGACTTTGTGCTTATATTTAAATAAAAAACCTCCCAAAAAGAAGCTCAATTTAGGGATTTACGAAAACAATTAAATTTTTGACCGACTCTCTTCAAGCGGAGGCTCGAAAGTAAAGACTGCACCAAAATATAAAACCTTTAGAGCAGTCTTTCTTATACCAAAATAAGCTTGAGATATTTTATACATTTATTACTTTTTCGATAATTTATTTTACTTTTTTGTTACTTAACTGTGTATGGAACGATACCTATGCCGTCTAATAAAATACAGCTAATCAAAACGATAAACATACAGATACCTCACGTCGTTGTTTGCAGTAACAGCCAATTCGTTATCGCTCAGCCAATACAGTGAGGTTTCATGATTCTCTGAAAAATCCTGTCTGTCAAATATCTTGAGTTCCTGCTTCTCAATATTGATATAACCAATCTGTGTAATGCCCAAACCATTTTGACCGCTCGTAGTAACAACCGACACCCTCTTTCTATCAGGGCTGAGTAAAAAGTCGATGCTTAAATCAGGTTTCAATTCTTCAACGGCATACCGAACCCCGCTCTTTTCATCTACCAAAACATATTGTTCTGGCTCTACTAAAACGGTAATACCTTTCCCCAAACCCCTTATGCCGGTCGATGAATCAAGAGAGTAGTACGGCATATTCTCAAAAACAGTTGTTTTTTCATCAGTGCCAATGTTGTAACTAAAAACGGTATATCTCACATCATTTCCGTCTGGATGCTGCCAGACTGACAAGGTTTCATTGTCGATAAAACTGACACTTAGTTCATCCGATGTGTTAAGGGAAGAAAGCTCCTGTGCAGTTGCTTTTTCTGCGTCGATCAAATACGCTGTATGATAATCATGTACAAGGATGGTTTTGTTGTCCGGGCTGAGGGAGATTTGCGTATCCGTGCCGGTTTCAACGCCCGCTTCGTTGATAACATCCCGCACCGTGCCTGTTTTTAAATTATAGCATACATAAGTGTTCAGTTCGCGTCGTTTCGAAAGATTAACCCAAACGGAATCGCCTTCCGCAGACCATATTGCTGTCGCTTGCCCGCCGCTTTCAGGCTCGTAAATATTGTCAAAGGTTTTTATCATTCCGCTGTCAATCACATAGACAAAGCTGAGAGGAAGCTCAAGTCCATTTATGGATATAGTGTCTTCAATTCGATACTGAATCAACTCGGTAAAATCATTGCTATCCCGTTTATATATTTTAAGTCTACCATTTTCTGTGAGCATTGCGATTGTGTTGTCATATATCTCAAAGTCACTATCAAATTGAAAATAACTAATTTGAGCAACATCGTTGATCTCTTGCTGTCCGAGATAATGCTTTTGACTTTCGCTTTCATTGGGCTCAGCTGGCATTGTCGTTTTAGGTGTCACAATCGGCGTTTCAATCTGTTCAGATTTGAAAAATGAGATAATAAAATCACGGAACTCTGGACTAACAGCGTAAGCCGTTCCAAACATAACAAACACAGTTAGACACGCTGCGCATGCGACCGCGCTCCATTTAATCCGCATCCTTCGAGATGTAGTATTTTTGCCAGATATTGCTGCTTCTGCAATAAGGTCA
>JAQVWU010000025.1 GCA_028709565.1 Eubacteriales bacterium | reverse complement strand
ATTTATGAATATAAAGGTTCCCGAGGTGCTCCTGGGCGGCAATCACGCCGATATTGAACGCTGGAGATACCGGGCGGCGCTGGAACTTACAAAAGCCAACCGCCCAGACCTTTTGTAGCCGGAAGTTTATGAAAATTTATGAACAATAAAACATCTCCCCGTCCCGTGTCCACCGTGGCGTTTATGATGGCGGCGACGGTTATAGCCAAAGCGCTGGGAATGCTCCGCGGAATGCTGACCGCCTCCCGTTACGGAACGGGTATGGCTGCCCAGGCCTTCACAGAGGCTTCGCACATACCGCTTACCCTGTTCGACCTTGCTTTTGGCGCCGCCGTTCTCGGTTGTTTTATTCCGGTATACAACAGTTTAAACAGCGAGGACGGCCACGCCGATGAATTCGCGCGTATATTTCTGAATCTGGTGCTGTTGGTGACAACGTTACTGGCCGTTGCCGGGATGATAGCCGCCGAGGGGATAATCGCGCTGATGGCGCCCGGTTTTGACGCGGCTACACGGGAAATAGCGGTCCGGCTGCTGCGCGTCATGTTTCCCATGATTATATTTACCGGAAGCGCGTATACCCTTGTGGGAGTTATGCAGTCAAAGGGACGATATATGCTGCCTGCCGCGGTAAGCGCCGTATCAAACGCCGGCGTGATTGTATATCTGCTGTTCTTTGATTCCAAACTCGGCGAAAAGGGCATTTACGGGCTGGCGGCGGCATATGTTTTTTCGTGGTTTATACAGTTTATGACGCTGGCGATACCGCTGCGCGCCTCCGGATTCCGCTTCTTTTCCGTCTCCCGCGATATCGCGCCGGATGTGACCTCCGCTCTCAAAAAAGCGGCAAAAATGGCGCCCCCTATTATGGTCGGATCCTGGCTAGCCCCGGTCGGGGTGCTGTCCGGATTGTATTTCGCTTCCTTTATCGATGTCAGCGGCGCCGTGACCGTCTTTGACTATTCATACGCGGTATATGTTATTATTGCCGGAACGCTGACCTACAGTATCTGCAATTATGCTTTCCCCTTCCTGTCACGTCTGGGAAACGGGGACGACGAAGGGTGGACCCGGGTTGTCCGGGGCGGACTGATGTCGTCCGCCGCCGTTATCCTGCCCTGTACAACAGCCGTATACATACTCGCAGGCGAAGGTGTCGCCCTTCTCTACCTGCGCGGCGAATTTACGGCGGTCGATGTATCCGAAACGGTAAACACCTTGCGTTATATGGCAACGGGAATGCCGGCCTTTGCCTTCATCGAAATTGTCAGCCGTGTTTTTTATTCAAAAAAGAATACCTGCATACCGATGACGGCGGCGCTTTCGGGAATTTGTATTAACATTACGGCTTCAGCCCTGCTTGTCGGAGCCCAAGAACTGCGGGTCGGCGCGGTCGGACTCGGAAACGCCCTCGGGCAGACGGCTGCCGCCGCGGTTCTGGCCGTGTTTTTGCTGCGGCGCACCCGTGTTATAAACCGGGAGCTCATAATAACGCTGATAAAACTGACTGTTTCTTCGCTGCTGTCGGGCGCGGCAATGATAACGGTATACAGGCTTATCGGCAATGACCCCTATACCGCCGGAGTGCGGGGCAATATTATCTGCGCGCTGCTTGTTGTGATTTGCGGAGCCGCGGTATACTTTTTGTCAGTCATACTGACGAGGGCGGCCGTCACGATAAAAGGGGGCAATACGGACACGTAATGTTTTAATTATGATAAATTATGATAAATTTAAAATTTCGTATTTCATTCGTATTTCTTAGAAAGGACATCTGTAATGGCTGACGATAAAAAGCGCTTCCCGTTTGCCGAATATCTGCGCGGCAGTCTGATCTTATCGGCTCTGTCACATCTGTCCGATTTTATATACCGGTCGGCTTCGGAAAGTATGGCGGGCAAAGCGCTGACCTCATATGACCGCTGCAGCCTGAAAGCCGGGGAAAGCCTGGCCTCCGGCGCCGCAAAAAAGCTGAACGCCGGTTCGGTATTGCGCCGTCTCAAGCGTTTCTGTATAAAAAGTTTTGAAAACAGCGCCCTGATTACCGGAGCCGCAAAGAAAATGCGCGGATTTTTGGATTGCTCCATGCGTTATTACGGGACATTTCTGCTTTCATTCGGTATATATGCCTCCGGGGTGTTCGGAATTAAATACTATATGAACGGAAGCGCCCCGTCTGCCGACCTTGGTGTCGCGATTATTGCCGCTTTGTTTTCAATACCCATGATAATATCAACGACGGCACTGTCGGAGGTTATTTTATCAAGCCGGATTCTGAGCGGTCTGCTGTTCGGCGTTATAGGTGTGCGCCGTGAAAGTATCGAGAGCGTACCTGCCGCGCAAAGCCGACCCGGCGCGGCGTTTATAGCGGGAATGACACTCGGTCTTTCGGCGTATTTCGCCTCACCCGGGTTGATTCTTGCCGGACTGGCCGGGATTGTGCTGTTGTATACAATACTTATAATACCGGAATCGGGGGTTACCCTCATCATTTTCTCGGCGCCCTTTATGTCGGCGCTGCCCCGGCCGTCGATTATCACCGCCCTCATGGTGCTGTATGTCGCCGGCTGTTATATCTTAAAGCTCATCCGCGGCAAACGCGTATTTCGTTTCGAGATACTCGACGGAGCCGTGGCGCTGTTTTTATTGCTGACCCTGCTGGGCGGGATATTTACCGTTTCGGTATCGGTATCCCTGGAATACGCGCTGATATACGGCTGCTATCTGATAAGTTACTTTCTGGTGGTCAACCTCATACGTACCGATAAATGGGTGCGGCGGTGTGTAGGCGCCTTTATATCCTCCTCTGTCATAGTTTCGCTAGTGGGTATTTATCAGCACCTGCTGGGTACCGCCAGTACAAGATGGCAGGATCTGGAGATGTTTACGGGCATGGGCGGACGCGTGATATCCACATTTGAAAACCCAAATGTCCTCGCGGAATATTTGATTATGGCCATACCCTTTGCCGTCGCACTGCTGCTCACGCGGCGCAGCTGGATGTCCCGGGGCGCCATGATTGTCGCCTGCGGTATGGGTTTGGCATGCCTTGTTTTTACCATGTCCCGGGGCGCCTGGCTGGGCTTTATTGCCGGGATGTTGGTTTTTCTTCTTATATACAGCCGCAGGACGCTGGTTATGCTGTTTTTGGGTTCCTTCGCGATTCCGCTACTTCCGTTTGTGCTGCCCGCGGACATAGTCAGAAGGTTTACCTCAATCGGCAACATGGCGGACTCCTCCACCGCATACCGCGTCAACATATGGAACGGTTCAATTGACATGATACGCGATTTTCTGTGGGGGGGAATCGGAGCCGGAAGAGGGGCGTTTACCATCGTATACCCGTCATATACTTTAGCCGGTATAGAGAGCGCGCCTCACAGCCATAACCTATATCTGCAGATAACAATCGAGCTGGGGATATTCGGGCTGATTGCATTTCTTGCGGTAGTATTTCTCCTCGCGCTGAGCACATTTACCTTCCTGTCGAAAAAGCCGCCGGTTGATGCGGGACATGGTTCGGGGGAAGCAAGACTTGTCTGCGCAGCGGGATTTGCCGGCATAACGGCGATACTGGTCCAGGGAATGACCGATTATGTCTGGTATAATTACCGTATATTTCTGATATTCTGGCTGGTTGCGGGTCTGACCGCTGCCGTGAAGCGCAGCAGCGAGGCGGTTTTTACCGGCGACCGGTATGACAATCTGCTGCTCCATACCGAAAATATCACTGCCGGTCAATCCGAAAAATCCGAACAATCAGGAACCGAAAACGGGGGAAACAGAACATGAAAAAAATCAGGCTGAACTTTATCGATATTATTATTATTCTCGTTATATTGACGGCAATCGCGCTGCTGGCGTATATTTTTCTTTCATCCGACATAAAGCTTTTTGAGGGCAGCAGAAAGGTGACAATAGAATATAAAGTCGAGCTTCGGAGGGTGCGGGAGGAATTCCGCGACTTTATATCAATTTCGGACCATGCCACCGATACCGTCACACAATACGCCCTGGGCGAGGTTGTCGATGTGGAATACGCTCCGACACGTTATACCGGTGTTAACCGCTCGACCGGCTCCCTCGTGTTTTCCGATTATCCGGAGCATATAAATATCACCGTAACCATACGGGCCGAGGCGACGGCCAACGGCGATGACTACAGTCTCAACGGTTATAAGGTCGCGGTAGGGAAACAGATTTCGATGCGTACCCCCAACTTTATCAACGAAGGTTATTGCACACAACTCACGGAGGTTGGAGTTAATGGCTGACAATAAAAACAAAGGCGAAAAAAGAAGACACCGCTTCAACATTGTAGATCTGCTTATAATACTGGCGCTGGCAACCGTTGCCATATCGGTCGCCTTCCGTTATAATCTGGCGGAGAAAATAGGTGTCACATCGGAAGATGACACGGTGATTATTTCATTTTTGGTTCAGGATATAAAAGAAACGTCAGCCGACGCCCTTGTGCTGGGTGACATGTTCTATTGGGAACTCAACGGCATACTGATAGGGGAACTTATTTCAAAGAAACCTTCCTTTGCCGAGGCGTTTGTCGAAAATGACGAGGGAATTCTGGTCAAACTGTATAACGAAAACAATTATGATGTGCGCGGGGAAATAAAAGCAAAGGGAAAAATCAAAGACGAAGGCTTTATGCTGGGGGGAAGACAGTTTCTGGCCCCGGGTAAGGTTTTGTATGTTCAAAGCAGAAATATAATGGTAAACATGACCATTACCGATATAACCCGCGCCGGCAGCTGAACGGGGCATATGAAATAAAATTACATTAAATTATTAAAATATTAAGTAAAAAAAAACAAAAAACACATAAAAAACACTTGATTTTATATAAATGATTTGATATAATGAATTAAGCCATACAAGTACGCACGGTATAGCGGCTGATATAACTGCCTGCGTCTTAATATAGATTAGATAGGAGCGAACGGTCCATGATTTCTAAGAATGTTACTATTCAAAACAATGTAGGGCTTCATGCCAGACCCGCGACGTTTTTCATACAGAAGGCAAACTCGTATAAAAGCTCGATTTGGGTTGAAAAGGAAGACCGCCGCGTCAACGCAAAAAGCTTGCTCGGTGTACTTTCGCTTGGAATAATCAAGGGGATGACAATTACCCTTATAGCCGACGGTTCCGATGAAACGGACGCGCTGGAGGGACTGGTTACCCTGATTGAATCCGGATTTCCCGAATAATCCGGTCAGGGCAGCATTCACGCTTATTTTAACAAATAAATATTAAACACGGGGCGGTTTTAAAAACAGGGCATATGATAATCATGCCCTGCATTTGACAGCGCTCTGTTTGTATTTTATAAGCGGATATTATTATTTCGGGATGAAAACCAATATAAAACAAGCGTTTTAGACATGTTAAATATATAGAATACGGAAAATATATATGAACGGAGCTTTACTCGAAAAATCCGGGCGGCTGCCGCTGTCTCCCGGCGTTTATCTCATGAAAAACAAAAGCGGCAATATCATCTATGTAGGCAAATCAAAGGTGCTCCGTCAGCGCGTCTCACAGTACTTTCAGGAAAACCCCAAGCACGATATCAAGACGCAGAAGATGATTGAGGCGGTGTATGACTTTGATTACATGATTACCGACAGTGAAATCGAGGCGCTCGCCCTTGAGAACCGTCTGATAAAACTGCACAAGCCCAAATTCAATATCAAGCTTAAGGATGCCAAGAGTTACCCCTATATAAAAGTGACAATAAATGACGAATATCCGCGTATGTATGTCGTGCGTACGAGACAGAATGATAACGCGCGCTATTTTGGTCCCTATTCGGGCAGCGGTCCCGCTTATTCCATAATGAAAACAGCGCAGAAAACCTTTGGCGCGGCGTCCTGTAAAAAAGAATTTCCGCGGGACATAGGCAAAAGCCGGCCGTGCCTGTACAGCCAGCTCGGCCATTGCGCCACCCCGTGTTCGGGCAAGGTGACCAGCGAGGAATACCGCGAATCATTCAGGGATATTATCACTTTTTTGCGCGGCTCTTTCGGCGATGTGAAGCGGTCACTTCAGGATAAAATGGAGTTCGCGTCAGAAAATCTGCTCTTTGAGACGGCGGCGCTTTGCCGCGACCGCATACGGGCGCTTGACGCTTTGTGGGAGAAACAAAAGGTGGTCGGACCGCCGGATGCCGATTATGATGTCTTTGCCCTGTACACGGAGGAACGCTGTTCCTGTCTGGCTGTTTTTTACGTACGCGCGGGCAGCGTTATAGATAACGAACATTTTATATTTCCTGCCGAACAGATTGCCGACGATGAGACGGTGACCACCTTTATCGGCGATCTATACAACAAACGCGGTTATATACCCCGGGAGATACTCTTAGGTTTCCCCGTCCGGGCGGAGCATGAGCATACGCTGGCGGCATATATACATCAGCTCGGCGGAAGAACAAAAATCCGCCGTCCCGAACGCGGCGACCTTCGCGCGCTCTGCGATATGGTTTATGAAAACGCGGTAAACCGAGCGGTTCAATATCTCGCGGAATCGGAAAAAGACAATAAAATGCTCATAAAGCTGGCACAGCTGCTTTCCCTGGAGGTTGTGCCCCAGCGCATAGAAGCCTATGACATATCGAATATGGGCGGTGAAAATACCGTTGCCGGCATGATTGTATCGGAAGACGGCAAGCTGCGCAGGAGCTGCTACCGGACCTACAATATTAAAACCGTGGAAGGTCAGGACGATTACGCGTCCATGCGTGAAGCCGTTGAACGCAGAATGAAACATAAAAACGAAACGCTGCCCGACCTGATATTGCTCGACGGAGGCAAAGGGCATGTGTCGACCATAAGAAATCTGCTGGAGGAACTGGAGATTGACATACCCGTATTCGGCATGGTCAAGGACGAATACCACAAAACCAGAGCGCTGACATCCGACAGCGAGGATATAAGCATCGCGCGCGAGCAATCGGTTTTCACGTTTATATACAAGCTTCAGGAAGAGGTACACCGCTATACCCTCTCAAAGATGACCGTCGCCAAAGGCGCGGCCTATAAACGCTACGCGCTGGAGGATATAAAGGGTATCGGCCCGGTAAAAGCGAAGGAGCTGTTATCCCATTTCAAAACGATGACAAAACTTAAATCGGCCTCAAAAGAGGAACTGCTCGGGGTTCGCGGCATAAACGAACAGACGGCCGACGCCATAATAGCCCATTTTGCCGCTCAGAACAAATAAAATCAAACAAACCGAATAAATTAAAATTACGGAGAACATATATGCGTATAATAACCGGAACGGCGCGCGGCATGCGTCTTGAAACACTGGAAGGGGACACTACCCGCCCCACATCGGAACGCGTAAAAGAAGCGCTGTTCAGCATGATTCAGTTTGATATAGAGGGACGGCAGACCCTTGATTTATTTGCCGGTTCGGGTCAGCTGGGGCTGGAAGCGCTCAGCCGGGGCGCGGCAAAGGCGACCTTTGTCGACAGCAGCACCGACGCCGTCAATATCATCAAAAGAAACGCGCAGAAAACCGGATTATACAGCCGCTGCGTCATAACCGGCAGCGACTGGGTATCTTTTATACGCGGGACGGCGGGACGCGAACGTTACGGTATTATTTTTATCGACCCTCCCTTTGGCGAAAAGCTGACCGGCGAGGTTGCACTTAAGCTGGCTGAGGCCGACCTCATCGCCGACCATGCCATGATAATATGCGAAAGCGGGCATGACGAAGACTTCGAAATACCGGGACTGAGAACGCTGCGCCGGAATAAATACGGCAAAACATATATAAGACTGCTCACAAAGGAGCCTGTGTGAGACGCGCGCTCATACCGGGCAGTTTTGATCCGCCCACAACCGGGCATCTGGACATGATAAGGCGTACCGCCCGTCTGTTTGATGAGGTTTATGTGGTGGTATTCGACAATTCGCGAAAAAATAATATGTTTGCCGCTCCGGTCCGCCTGGAACTGATAAAACTTGCCTGCGTTCCGCTCGCCGGCTGTAAGGATATGGGCAGAATCATTGCCGATATGTCGCAGGATATGCTCTGTGATTACGCTGCGGAACATAATATCGACGCGGTTATCAAAGGGGCGCGGGGCGGTGTTGATTTTGATTACGAGTATCCTATGTCACTTGTCAACCGGAGCCTTAATCCGGATATGGAAACGCTGATTATGCCTTCAAGAGCCGAATATCAGCATATAAGTTCGACCGCTGTGCGCGAACTGCTCAAATACGGCAAGCCGCTTGACGGTTACGTTCCCGATGAAATCAAAAACCGCTTATCGGATATTTTAAATAAAAAATAAATATAAAGAGGCACCTTATGGCACAACTTAAAATGATATGGAGGCCGGACACCTCTTTGATACCGCCGGTGACCGGCATCAAAGAAGGATACGCAATCCGCCCTCTGACCTTTGATATGATTGATGACTGGTGTGACACCAGCGTTGAATTGACGGGGGAACGGTGGAGCCGGGATGTGTTTATTTCGCGCATGTTGTTTTCCCCGCCCCTTACACTGTCTCCCAGACATATATTCTGCGCGGTGGAAAACGCCACCGGCCGGGCGGTCGGAACCGCTTCAGCCTGTCTGGACGGGGTAAACGGATACGGAAATCTGCACATGGTAACCGTGCGTCCGGAATTCAAAGGGCTCGGCCTCGGCAAAGCGGTATGTGCCGCAGCGGTTAACGCGTTTATCGAAAACAATGTCATCGAAGCCGACCTTTCCACCGATGATTTCCGGATACCGGCCATTGCCATCTATCTGCGTCTGGGTTTCCGCCCGTTTCTGTATCAGGGGGATATGGAAGGGCGCTGGAAAGCGGTATTGTCCGCAATGAATCGGGCAAGGCCGGTTAAGGCATACGACGGGGCAAAGAACGCCGTGAATTTTTATATGCCGCAAATATAATACATAATATACCGGCAAATCAAAGCGTAACCTTTTACATTGCCAACACAAAAAATACAAAGTATTGTTAAACAAATCTGATACAATTTACGGTATCGTAAAATTCTGTTGCAATTGACCGGCAGATGAATTATAATTTATACGAGGGATGGAGATATGGAACCGACCTTTTCGCACCGTCCGGTAATGCCTGGCGAATGTGTCGATGCGCTTAATATAAAATGCGGCGGTATATATGCCGACTGTACCGCCGGCGGAGGCGGACATTCATACGAAATAGCCCTCAGGCTCGGCGAAGAGGGACATTTACTGGCTATTGACCGCGACACTTCGGCTGTAGCGGCTACCGCCCAAAGGCTGTCGCCCTTCGGCGGCAGGGTCAGTGTGATCCATGATAATTTTTCCAATATAAAATTTATTCTCGGTGGCAGAAAGCTGGACGGAGCGCTCATAGACCTCGGGGTGTCATCATATCAGCTGGACACCCCCGAACGGGGTTTTTCATATATGCAGGACGCGCCGCTGGACATGCGCATGAACCTGGACGACCCGCTTACCGCCGCCGAGGTTGTCAATACCTATCCCGCCGACTGACTCACACAAATCATTTATGCCTACGGAGAGGAACGGTATGCCCCGCGCATCGTTTCCGCGATTGTAAAAGCCAGAGCGATTTCGCCGGTAAGAACAACACTCGAACTGGTGTCGCTGATAAAAAACGCGATACCCAAAAAGGCGCGCGAAGGCGGACACCACCCGGCCAAGCGTACCTTCCAGGCGATACGTATTGAGGTGAACCGTGAACTCGATGTCATAGGACCGGCGATTTGCGATATCGCCGATTCCCTCGGACAGAAGGGCAGAATAGCCGTTATAACATTCCATTCCCTTGAAGACAGAATAGTCAAACAAACCTTTGCGGGACTGACCGGCACCTGTGTGTGCCCCCCCTCATTCCCGGTATGCGTATGCGATTCAAAACCCGTTTTAAAACTCGCCGGACGCAGGCCCGTCCTGCCTTCGGCTGAAGAGATTGAAGCCAATCCCCGAGCAAGAAGCGCCAAACTTCGCATTGCCGAACGCGTATAATAAAATCCCTGCCGGAAGTAAAACTTTAGGACTGATAACCCGTATAACCATCGGAGGGCGATGATGACATATACCTTAAAACGCAGCAAGGGCGGAATCAAAGCCGAAAAAACCTATGAATTTAATATAAGCGATAAACCGCGGACACAATCCAAAGCAATCAGTAAAACGGGCAGGAAATCGGTCAGGTATAAAGCCGCCCGTCCCGCCGCGGCGATAGGTAAAACGGAAGCGGCAAAACCAAGACCCGCGGCGCGCATACACACTATCCGGGCGGACAGACGTATTCCCATGCCGCTGGGTATTATATTCACATCATTTGCGTGCACGGTCATGTTTATGTATATCATATTCAACATGGTACAGATAAGCGAACAGAGCCGTGAGATCAATGTCATGAAAGCGGAACTGAGCGTTCTATCAGAGGAAAAAAAAGACCGTGAAAGGGCTCTGGAGACGAAAAACGATCTGCGTTATATCGAGCAATATGCGGTGGACGAGCTGGGAATGGTAAAGAGCGATCAGCTTGCGCGTCAGTATGTCAACATCGAAAACGAAGATAAAATAGAGATTGTGTCCGATACCAAAACAGACCAGGACAGAAATGACGGCAGTCTGATGGCCTTGGCCCGGTCCGCGGGCGCAAAATTATCCGAACTTTGGGAATATATCAGCTGATATGGTAATAAAATAGATTACATCAGGCAAAAACACATGACGCGACGTAAAAAAACCGGAGGTTAAAATGCCCGCAAATCCGAAAAAGAACAGGTTTATTTTCGGCAGAAGTTTCTTTTTTATGGTCATATGCGGTATCGGCTGCGTTATAATCATACTGCGCCTGTTTTATCTGCAGGTTGTCAGCTATGATGAATATCAGGGCAAGGTAGTCGACAATATCCGCGCCGAGATGACCGTTTCGCCGGAACGCGGAATTATATATGACCGCAACATGGTTAAACTGGCTGTGAACAGCAAGGTATACCGTGTATTTATATCGCCGCGCGCCATTACCGACAATAATCAGGCGATATTTATCTCCTCGGGGCTGGCGGAGATACTCGGTGCTGATTATCAGGAAATATATAACAATACCCAGCTGTTGAATGACAACAACATGAAATACGCGGACCGGACGGTAAAGAGGAATGTAACGGAAGAATCAGCCGAACCCGTCCGCGCCTTTATCGCCGAACACGGGCTGCAGAAGCAGATCCATCTTGAAGAATCGGTTATGAGAAATTATCCGTTCGGAAGTCTGGCGTCTCATGTGCTCGGATTTGTCGGGACCGACGGCGGACTTTTGGGTTTGGAACTTACCTATAATCAAAGCCTGACCGGTGCTCCCGGACGGTATATTACGGCTAAAGACGCAATCGGTCAGAGACTGTCAGCCAAATACGAAACCTATACGGAAACCCGGGACGGTTCGAATCTTATCACTACGATAGACATCACCATGCAAAACATGCTGGAAAACGAACTCAAAAAGACATATAAAGAAAGCCTTCCTCAAAACAAGGTTACCGGCATCGTAATGGATGTAAACACCGGCGGTATCTACGCAATGGCGACCTATCCGGATTTTGACCTGAACTCGCCATATATACTGGATCCCGAATCCCTGGAAACATTGGATGCCCTGAATCTGCCGCAGAACAGCGAAGAATACAATACCGAATATATGGACGCCCTTTACAGGCTGTGGAACAATAAAGCGGTATCTTCTCTTTATGAACCCGGTTCCACCTTTAAGATAATAACAACCGCCATGGCAATAGAGGAGAAGGCGGTTGCCTGGGAGGATGAATTCAACTGCACAGGCGTACATATTGTATCGGGCTTTCGCATTCACTGCCACCGTCAGTTCGGACACGGCGTATTAAACTACCGGCGCGGGCTTCAGCAGTCCTGTAACCCCACCCTCATGATAACGGCGGAGCAGCTGGGACGCGATTTGTTTTATAAATATTTCGAGGCGTTCGGGTTTACCGCGAAAACCGGTATCGACCTGCCCGGCGAGGCAAATTCGCTTTACAGCTCCTTCGACAATTTCAAATCGCTCGAGCTTGCCGTATATTCATTCGGTCAGACCTTTAAAGTGACCCCGATACAGCAGCTGACGGCTGTTGCCGTTATCGCAAACGGCGGTTATCTGGTTACCCCGCATGTGGTTTCCCGGATTGTGGACGAAGCGGGCAATACAGTTTATTCAAATAACATTGACGTCAAGCGTCAGGTGATAAGCACCGAGGTATGCAGGCAGGTAACAGAAGCCCTCGAAGAGGGGGTATCAACCGACGGCGGCGCCAAAAACGCCTATGTCGCGGGTTATAAAATAGCGGCAAAAACAGGCACCTCCGAGGTCCGGGACATTCTGAACGAAGAGGGGGAGTCCTACCTCCGGGTCGGATCCTGCGTGGGTTATGCCCCCGCCGACGATCCGCAGATTGCCGTCATAATAATCGTTGACCAGCCCCAGTGTGTGAACATTTTCGGCAGTTATGTGGCCGCTCCCTATATCGCGTCGTTTTTAGGTCAGGCGCTTCCGTATCTCGGAATCCAGTCCAACTACTCCGCGGAAGAGCAGGCAAACCTGACGGTTACGCTGCGCAATTATGTAGGACTGACCGTCAACGAGGTATCAAACGATCTTTCCAACCGCGGCATTAAATTTAAGGTTGAAGGCGCCGGTGACAAGGTGACCTATCAGGTGCCCTCGGGCGGAAATTCGATAAATATCAGTAACGGCAAAGTGATTATATATTCGGGAAGTGCCGTACCGGATGAGTTTGTCACCGTTCCCGATGTCATGGGCCGCACGGCATATCAGGCAAAGACCGATATTATAAACCGCGGTTTGAATATATTGCTGGACGGGGCAGCCAATGTCTCCGCGGGCGACGGAGCGGTTGTAATAGCTCAGGACCCGGCCGCGGGTACCCAGGTTGAATACGGCGCGGTTATCACCGTCACAATGCGCCATCTGGGGGATACCGACGACTGATGATAATTAAAAACAAGCCCTAACGCAATCAAAAAACCGGAATGTAAAATATATCTGCAGAATTTACATTTCGGGAGTTGATATAATTGGTGCTCAGCGAACTTTTATCCGGGGTGCATATAACCGAAACCACCGCCGATGAACGGCTGGAAATATCCGATGTTACCTGTTATTCCGAAGCCGTAAAACCCGGCGGTATGTTTATCTGTATCTGCGGCACCCGCAGCGACGGACATGATTATATTGACCGGGCCGTCTACAACCGCGCCTCGGTCATCGTGGTTCAGGACGGCTGTCTTTCGGATACAACCCGTGAATTTCTGAGCGGCTCGGGCAGCGTTTCCTATGTCAGCGTTAAAAACACGCGTGAAGCGCAGGCTTATATATACAATAATAAATTCGGCAGTCCGTCCCGGCGTCTGCGCCTTATCGCGGTCACCGGAACCAACGGAAAGACTACGACCTCCTATATGCTGCATGCCATCCTTACCGAAGCCGGATATAAAACAGGGCTGATAGGTACAACCACCGGGGCGCTTACCACGCCTGACCCGGATGTATTATATTGCAGGCTGCGCGATATGGCTGATGAAGGGATCGATTATGTTGTCATGGAGGCGTCATCCCATGCGCTGGCCTTCGATAAACTCGCCCCCTGTATCTTTGATACCGGGATATTTACCAATCTTACGCCCGAGCATCTTGATTTTCACATAACCATGGAAAACTATTATGCCGCAAAGTCAAAGCTGTTTGAACAGTGCCGCGTCGGATTGTTTAATTATGACAGCGAATACGGAAAGAAAATGTATTTTTCTGCCCCGTGTGACAAATATTTTTATTCGGTCGGAAGCGACACGGCTGATTTTACGGCGCGGGCGGCTGTAAACCGCGGTACCGAAGGTATCGGTTATTGTTTGCTTACCGGGGACCTGATGTTCCGCGTTTCGAGTCCCATACCGGGTGAATTTTCCGTTTACAATACGCTGGCCGCCGCTTCAACGGCCATTGTTTTGGGAATCGACCCCCGCGTCATACGGGCGGCTATCGCCAAAATGACCGGCGTACCCGGCAGGATTCAGCGTGTCTATGCGAAACGCGATGATATATCGGTATTTATTGATTATGCTCATACACCCGACGCGCTGGAAAATGTCCTGCGGGCGGTGCGCAATTTTATGACACCCGAACAGCGTCTGACCCTGTTGTTCGGCTGCGGAGGCGACCGCGACCCGTCCAAGCGGCCGGTAATGGGAGCGATAGCGTCGCGTTTTGCCGATTTTGTCATCGTAACTTCGGATAACAGTCGGAGCGAACCTCCTTTGCGTATAATAGGTGAAATCGTGAAAGGCATGGACCGGGAACGCCCCCATACGGTCATTGAGAGCCGCCGCGAGGCGATCACTTACGCGGTGGTAAACGCGCGCCCCGGGGATGTTCTGCTCCTCTGCGGCAAGGGGCATGAGGATTACGAAATAAACGCGTCCGGACGTATACCCTTCAGCGAAGCCCGGATAGTCGCCGAAGCGGGTGATTGATATAGTGCAATATATAAAAAAGGGGCATTAGGGGATAAAATGATCTGTACCGTTGACGGCGGTTTTACGGCCGCGGATATTGTAAATATTACCGGAGGGATATTGAACGGCGACTTAAGCGGGGAAATTACCCGGCTGACTTTGGATTCCCGCGATAAAAACGAAGGCGGTCTGTTTGTTGCCGTCAGGGGCGAGCGTTTTGACGGTCATGATTTTATTGCCGAAGCGATAAAAAACGGCGCCGTCTGTTATCTGACATCGCGGCATGACCCGGTATTTGCCAACGCGGCGGCCGTTTATGTGGAAGATACCGTTCAGGCGCTGGGAGCGCTGGCCAACGCTCACCGGCGCAGGATAAACCCTGTTACGGTCGCCGTTACCGGCAGTGTCGGTAAAACCACCACCAGACAGTTTATTTTTTCGGTATTGAATCAAAAATACAGGACCCATAAAACCGAGGGTAACTTTAACAATGATATAGGGCTGCCGCTTACCCTGCTCCGGCTGACCCGGCGGCATAACGCGGCCGTACTCGAGTTCGGGATGAGCGGACCGGGGGAGATTGCCGGGCTGTCGCGCATGGCGGAGCCTGATATCGCGGTTATAACCAATATCGGCAATTCACATATCGAATATCTTCACTCGAGGGAAAATATCCGGGACGCCAAAATGGAGATTATCCATTCTCTGCGCCCGGGCGGCAAATTGTTTTTAAACGGCAGCGAACCTTTGCTGGCAGGGGTGAACGGCGCGATATATGTCGCCTTCAAAGGCTCCGGACCGGGAAGCGATATCTCAATTGACGCCGCGTCCTCCGGCATTGAGGGCAGCACCTTTGATCTGACCGCCTTCGGCGCGAAACTGCGCGGCCTTGAAATACCGGCTGTCGGCCGTCATAACATATACAACGCCGCCGTAGCCTGCGGTGTGGGGTTGTCCCTGGGAATGGATGAAAAGGATATCCGGCGCGGTCTCGGCGGGTTCGAAAATATCGCTATGAGGCAGAACATATATAAATCCGGGGGAAAGACGATTATTGAGGACTGTTATAATGCGAGTCCGGAATCAATGGCCTCGTCCCTTGAGGTGCTCGGGTCTGTTGCCCGGCAAAACGGGGGCAGAAGTATCGCCGTGCTCGGAGATATGCGCGAACTGGGCAGGTGGTCGGAATCGCTGCATCTCGGCGTTGGCAGAATGGTGGCGGATATGCACACCGATCTGCTCTTTACCCTTGGCGGGGAAGCGATGCTGATTGCCGAGGGCGCGATAAAAGCGGGTATGAATGCCGATTCCGTTTATCGTTTTGAGGATATATCGGATATCAGACCGCTGACCGCCGCGCTGAAAGACCGGCTGCGCGAAGGCGACAACCTCCTGTTCAAGGCCAGCCGCTCAGTAGAACTCGAACGGGTGACAGCCGCCCTTGACGAACGGTAAAAAGTTCATTCAATCGCAAACGAATATTTTACAACGGAGTAATTAT
>JAQVWU010000314.1 GCA_028709565.1 Eubacteriales bacterium | reverse complement strand
AAAGCGGATACGTCCCGTATTCCGGCTACCCCCCCGACCTCCTTGTGGTGACAACTTTTTCTTTTTAAGATAAAAAAAGCAGTATTATTAACTGTTATTATTATTTTAACTGTCAAACTCGGGACAATAAATTTATTATGCTTGCAGATAAATAATCAGCGTGCCGTCCCTTACCGAGATGCTTGCCTCCGGCGCGGTGAAGCGGTTGCTTACCCCTATGGGAAAGGTGTTTGTTATCGACGCGTTATCAAGACAGTAAAACAGACCGGATATGCAGACCCCCCGGGATACGTCGCTGTGGGAAAACACCGATACATGTCTGACGCCGGTGTTCACAATTGTAACGGTGCCGTCGGTGACCGCCGTGATTTTATACCGGTCGCCGTAGAGATGTCCCCGGGCACCGCGCTTTGACAGGAAGGCCAGCGTCTGAATGTTGGCCGCCGTATGGTCGGCTCTGCCCCCCGTGCCGCCCCATATTCCGAAATCGGTGAAACCGTCCCCGAGCCCGTACCTTACCGCGGCGAGGGTATCGGTATCATCCTTCTCCCGCGGCAGCAGGATGACATTGCCGCCCGAGGGGGTTGTTTTTGCCGAATCGAAGTCTCCTATTATAATATCGGGTTCGATGCCCAGCTGAGCCAGCCGGTCAATCCCCCCGTCAGCCGCGATGACAAGGTCGCCGGGAGCGGGCTCAAAGCCTCCGAAATATTCTCCGGCGCCCATAATGAGGCAGCGTTTTTTTTTGTCCTTCAAGGCGGTCAGATGATGAGGTCTTCGGGACTCAGTCCGACAATGGGGGGCGGCGGATTGGGTACGCGCTTGAGCGGGTCATATCTGAACCGGCGGCAGACATGGTCGCAGGATACGACACCTATTTTTGAACATAATACGCTGTCTTTATCTTTAAGCAGCACCGATTTGTCGCAGAATGCGCAGACCCTCGGCATCTCCTGTTTTGGCTGATTGTCCCTGCGGCGTCTGTGTTTTTTTGTCATCTTATTCCTCTGTATCTCTGTATCTATATAGCTCTGTATCGTATTCTGTTCTATATTATATAACATAAACGAATAAAAATCTATAGTATTTTGAAGTTTTCGAAATTATTGAAGTTATGAAGTTATCAGAAGTTAAGCAGAACCGCTCCGGCATAGGCGATGAGCACGCACAGAACGCCCTGGGCTGCTTTGCCCGCGATATAGCGTTTCATAGACAGACCCTTTCCGGCAATCACCGACGCCGTCTGCATATGGACCGAAAGTCCCGACCATCCCGCGGCGGCTGCCGTGAGCGCGATGCCGGCATTGCCCCCCATCTGCGAAGCCGCGCCGGATCCGGCCGTTATTTCGAGAAAGCCGAATAACAGCGCGGCAGTCCTTCCTCCGAGGGGATAACCGGACAGCAGCGCCCCCCTGCGCACCATTGCGCACAATACCGAAAAAGCCGTTATAAAGCCGCAGATTTTCAGCATGGATACGGAGGATCCCGATACGGCCGATGTGAAGACGGAGGCGGAGAGCTGTGCGCCGGTATTTTCCCGCCTCTGCCGCGGAACAATCGGACCCGTCCGGGTAAAACGCAGGGCGATGCCGACGATAACCGCGGAGAGCAGCTGGGACAGGTAAATCAGCCAGCCTATTTCGGGTCTGTTCCACATACCGGCGCCGATACCCCCGACAAGAAAGGCAGGCCCGGTATTGTTGCAGAAGGCGATCAGCCGCTCCGCGTCGTCTTTGGTGCACTGACCGCGCTCATATAACCGCGCCGCGCATTCGGCACCCAGGGGAAAACCCGACAGGGCGCCGAGCAGGAAGGCCGCGCTTCCGGCGCCGCTGACCGCGAAGAGCGCGCTGACGGGGCGCCCTATAAAGCGCGCTGTAAAGAAGGCGAAGCCGGTATCCACCAGCAGGGTGTTTACAACGATAAACGGAAAGAGGGACGGAATGACCGTTGACCCGCAGACGCGCAGCGCGCCGGCAACCGCTCCCGCCGCGTCGGAGGGGAAGGCGGTCAGATAAAGGACACACGCCGCGCAGAACAAAAACACTATAAAAATCATCGGCCGGCGCCCCGCAGGTCCGGTTAAAGCCTGAGGTGAATTAATTGAAATCACCACGCATATGTATAGTTGAGGGATACAATTAAACGGCGCTGCATATAAAATCATATGTACCGGCTATAATAAATATGCGCCGGAAGAGACTTTGTATAAATCAATCTGAAAATCGGAGGGACGGCATGGCAGAAGAGACAAAACCCTGGCGGGCGCGGCTAGCGGACGCGGTGGAATTCCCCGAAGACACATTCGGGGGCGTTTCGGGCATTTCCATACTCGGCAATACCTCACTCACCGTTGACCGATGCGAAGGGGTAATATCATACACCGACAGCGAGGCGCGGCTGCGGCTTTGCGGATTCACCCTTGTCATCCGCGGCAGCGCCCTTGTGCTGCAAACCTATTATGACAGAAGGATCAGGGTCAGCGGGACGATAACGGCACTGGAATTTATTTAACGGGAGATTGATTTTATGCGCCTCACGGGAATAACAAACTTTTTGTCCGGTTATTACATACTGCGTGCCCCAAACGGAACGGCATTCACCAATCTGCTGCTGGCGCAGGGTATCGCGTCCTGGAATCCGAAACTACGCGACGGCAGCATAACCCTGTGTATGCTCCGCAGCGAATACAAGCGGCTCAAGCTGCCCTGCGAAACGGATGTCGTGACGGTGCGCGAAGTCGGGCTGCCGCAGCTCATCGAGCGTTATCGGCGCCGTCCGGGCATTTTGGTCGGCGCGCTGCTGTTTGCGGTGATTTTATATCTGTCATCGCAGATTATCTGGAGCGTCGAGGTAAAGGGGGCCCAGCGATTATCGGAAGAGGATATAATCGATGAACTGGCGGGACTGGGCTGCGGCGTCGGCTCATTTATACCATTTATCGATTTTTATGTATTGTGTAACGACTATCTCACGCAGACAGGAGATGTGTCATGGATTTCGGTCAATATACGCGGAACGGTGGCGTATGTGGAACTGCGGGAACGCATTATGCCCGAGATAACCGAAAAGAGCGACAATCCGGCAAATATTGTGGCGGCGTCCGACGGCATCGTGCAGCATGTGGAGGTATATTCGGGTATCGCGGCGGTTAAAGCGGGGGATGCTGTCAGAAAGGGACAGCTGCTCATCTCCGGGATTATGGACAGTATTTCGGTAGGATTTCGCGCCACAAGGGCTCAGGGCAGGGTCATCGCCCAGACTGCCGTTATGCTGGAGGTGAGTGTGCCCTTTGAAACAACCGAAAAGGTATACACCGGCAGAAGCGGCATACAGAATACAATAAAAGTTTTCGGAAAATCAATAAATCTTTTTCTAAAGAGTAGAAATTTATATGAGAAGTGTGATACAATAGAAACAACCGATAATATTATGCTGTTCGATGTGATTAAACTCCCCCTTGCGCTGAGAACGGTCACATATAAAGAGTATACCGATGAAGTGCGTGTGATGAGCGAAACCGAGGCGGGCGCGCTGGCGGCGCTTCAGCTCAGCGAGGATTATGCCCGGCGTTTTGCGTCCTCGGAGATATTGAGCATGTCGACCGAATCGGTCACGGACAGCGGCGCATACAGGATTATATGCGAGGTTTCATGCACCGAGGACATAGGGGAGACCCGGGAATTCGGGTTCGCCGGGACAAACGGTAGCAATTAAGCAATTAAGACGGAAATTATATAAAATTTAAAAGAAAAATACATAAAAAACAGGAGGAATCCCTGCGGTTTTATCGGCAGGGTAAACGATATTGACCGAGAGGACTATTGTAACCGACAGTTTAGA
>JAQVWU010000313.1 GCA_028709565.1 Eubacteriales bacterium | reverse complement strand
TACAATAGTTTTGCCGGCAGGCGCCCCTCTCTGAGCAGCCGGGCGTTTTTTTCGTTTTGCTCCAATATTGCGGGCAGTTCATCCGGTTTATTGTATGCCAGCCATACGATTTCGCAAAGGGCGGAGGCGACGACATAATAAGTAAGCACCTCCCAAAACGCTTCGGGCGCTTCCCCGTTAAAATAACCCCTTATCAGACCTTATATAAACCGTGTGCCGGCCGTCCGGATAAGCAATCGGAAGTCGTACCACGGATCGCCGCAAAAGCCGAAGCCCTCATCGAACAGATCGATAACATACAGTTCGCCGTTGTCCGAGAACATTAAGTTGCCTTCATGAAAATCCCCGTGCAAAAGGCGCTGAGGGCGGCCGGCCGTCAGATTACTGTTTTGCTCCAGATAAGCGAGTATAATATCGCTGCCCTCAAAGGGCATTCCTTTGGTATGATAAGCATCGATACGCTTGCCGATTACATTAAAATAGCGCTCCCGCCAGTCTCCGTGAATCGGCACGGACAGCGAATGTATTTTTCGCAATACTTCCCCCGCCATCAATCCCGCCGCCGTCTGCGCGTTTGCGTCCATGAGCGGCAACTGCAGCTCGGCGTCCCGGCCGTCAATCCACCCGGACAAAAAAACGCGTTTTTGCCGTCATCGCACACACCGTATTCAAGCGGGCGCGGTACCCGCACCCCGGCCTCGTACATACGCCGCGTCATTTCATGCTCCGTCTTTTTGCGTTCGAACTCCGATATATCGCATGTCCGCATAAACATTTTATCGCCCGAGGCGGTTTCGATATAAAATTTCCCGTCGCCCGACCAGCCCTTGTCAATAGGCCTTTTGAGCGTTATTTCATATTTATTCCGCATATCCAATACCCCTATCAATAATACCGTTGTTTTAAGGAGAAGCGCAATGCCAAAGGCGTTAAAAATTATAATCACCGCAGCGATTCTGTTGTTAATCGCCGCCGTCCTTTTTGCGGTTGTCTACATAATCGATTTAAGCCTGACCGGTACGGTTGTGAGCTCTTTCGACAGGTTTATAATCGTGGAACTCGATGAAGGCTCCGTATACCGCACCGTTTTTTCGAAGGACAACCCTCCGGCGGTCAAATTATACACACCCGACGTCCAAAAATACGCCCCGGGAGACAGGATTTTTGCCTTTACCCGCAGCGGCAGCGAGAGCAGTCTGCCGCCGGGGATAGGCGCGATAATCATAATTAAAATCGGCGGCTAACATAATATATTATATCATGCCGGCAAAAAACTGTAAACACCGTTTTATGTGGCAATTTGCTTGTATTTACTTGTATTTTAGTTGACAAAAACGGCAGGTTTATCTATAATAAATACATAAGTTCGAATCAGCCAATCAGGAGAAACGATAATGAAAAAAGCGATATTATGCTCTATACTCGCGATGTTTGTTTTTATCCTGTCATGCGCCGCCGGAACCGGCAATGCGGACAGCGGGACAACCGCCGCATATAAAACAGACGAAACCGACCAAACAACGCTGCCGGCGGCGGATATCCCCGGTGACGCTTTCTATGACGGTTATGTATTCAATATACTGCTGTCAGGCAACTGGGATTTTGATGATTTTACCGCCGAAGAGGAAAACGGCGAACCTGTTAACGACGCGATATTCAAAAAAAATTTGGCGATAAAAGAACGATTCGGAATCGATATCGAACTGATCGAATATCAGACCAACGCGTCGGGCGGGAATACCGTCTTCAGAAATTCGGTTACGGCCGATGACAATGCCTTTGACTGCGCCATGATCGGTTCATATCAGGTTACATTGCTGACAACCGACGGTTATCTTATCGATTTGAATTCAATGCCCTACATGGATCTTGAGAAACCCTGGTGGGACCAAAAGGCCAATGAAGACCTGACAATGAAGGGCATGATGTTCTATACGACCGGCGATATTACCACGCTGCTCAATGACTGTACATATTGTTTTTTGTTCAATAAAAAGCTAATAGTTGATTATAACATGGATAATCCGTATGATATGGTCAGGGATTCCTCCTGGACGGTGGATAATGTTTCGACAATGATACGTCAGGTCTCGGGTGATGTGGACGGCAGCGGTACATACAATCAAGCGGACCTTTACGGACTTATCGCCTGGGACGATTCCATGCTCGGTATTATTACCGGAACGGGAGAAAAATTCGCCACCCTGAATAAGAGCAGCGAGCTTGAACTCACGCTGAACAATGAGCGCGTTATCTCGGTAATGGAAAAATATATCGCCATTGTGTTCGATGAAACGATAACCTATCACATAATCGCCGGCTCCGACCATTCAATCGATATATTCAGCGATAACCGCGGATTGTTTTATACGCGTTATCTGCGGGCGGCAAGCTGGTTCCGGGACATGGAAACGGATTTCGGAATACTGCCCTATCCGAAGCTGGAGGAGACGCAGGACCGTTATTACTCCAATGTACACGCCTACGGTAGTTCGTTTATCTGTGTACCTGTAACCTGTGATGATACCGAACGCACCGGCATCATACTTGAAGCCCTCGCCGCCGAATCATATTATACCCTCAAGCCGGCATATTACGAAACAACGCTGGTCGGCAAATATATCCGGGACGATGAAAGCATCGCTATGCTGGATATTATACTGGCTAACCGCGTTTATGACCTGGGCTTATATTATCAGCTGGGTACCTACAACGAGCGCCTCATGGATCTGCTGCGTCAGCGCAAGGGTGATTTTATATCTACATACGCCAAACACGAAACCTCGGCGCTTGCGCAAATCGAAAAGGTAAACACGGCGTTCAGCGAGTTTTTGGAAGGACAGCAATAACCGATAAAATCGCGCAATCAAAAGGGGGTTTGGCGAAACAGATCTCGTTAGCCCCGATAAATATTGATTTTGTTATATTATTATGGTATAATGTTCTCAAAGGATAATAACATTAATAACATATAGTATAAAAGGGATTTATATGCTTCATAACAGATCCGCTAAAAAAATTGTCGTGCCGGCGCTGCCCGTGCGTATTGCCGGCTTTACAGAGGAGTCCGTGGTGGACGGTCCGGGCCTTCGCTCGGTGATCTTCACCCAGGGCTGCCCGCACAGATGCCCCGGCTGCCATAACCCGGATACGCATTCGGCGGAGGGCGGCTATATGACCGATACCGCCGAACTCTGGCGGAAAATCGATGCAAATCCCACCCTTGAGGGCATTACCTTCAGCGGCGGGGAACCCTTTTTATGGGCGCCCGCGCTTGCGGCAATCGGCAGGGCGGCACATGAAAAAAAGCTGACCGTGCTGACCTATACCGGTTACACTTTTGAGGAGCTGCGGGAAGCGGCTGTCAGCGATGCCGGTATAAAAGAACTGCTGACGGTTACCGACTGGCTGATTGACGGACCGTATATCGCCGCGCTGCGTGACCTGACGCTGCGCTTCAGGGGCAGCGGGAACCAGCGCATACTGGACATAGGCGCCTATCCCGGAAACGACCGGGCGGTTGTAATAGAACCGAAGACAGCCGAACATCAACAAACAATACTATAATAAAATCCGAAATCGGAAAGAAATCGGAAATACGGAGGTATACCATGTCCGACGCATATCTTTCACGCGGAGTATCATCATCAAAGGACGATGTACGGCATGCCGTGGAAAAACTGGACCGTGGAGAGATTGCCGGCGCGTTCTGCAAGCTGATTGCCGATCCCTGCGGTGATAATAATTACTGCGCGGCAATGCATGCCGACGGCGCGGGCACAAAGGCCTCGCTTGCCTATATCAAATACAACGAAACGGGTGACTTTGGCGCCTATTATAATCTGGCTCA
>JAQVWU010000312.1 GCA_028709565.1 Eubacteriales bacterium | reverse complement strand
TACCGCGGGCCGTTTACCGTGAACCGATGATATGTTTATTATACGCGGACATTTGCTGATTTTAAGATACGGAAGGCACTCCTGAACCGCCCGCATATAACCGCCGATATTTATCTGCCAGATTTTCGTGAAAATTTCCTCGTCATATTCCGAAATATATAAATTAGGCTGCAGCGCCGCGCAATTTACCAATATATCTATACCGCCATATAAATCAGCCGTTTTTTCTGCCATCTGCTTTATTTGAATCCGATCGGATACATCCGCTTTAAAGATAAAAGCATTACCGCCTTTATCGGTTATACGTTTGAGGTTTAACTCTGCCAACTCAGGATTACTGTTGTAACCCATGCATACGGATATACCCGCATTGCAAAATACGCGCGCTATACCCGCGCCTACACCCTTGCCTCCGCCCGTTATCAAAGCTACACGTTTTTCCTCGGTCATTTCAACCACCCGCATTCTGTTTTGGTTTAGTCTGAGCTTATTTAATCGTTTCGCCGTCCTGATTGCCGTAATACATAACAAATCCTTCGTCAGCTCTCAGATCGGCGCCGTTGAGCGGTCCCGCCGCGTCTGTCAATAAAAATCCTGTCAACTGATTAAGACTGTCCGGCAAAGGCAGTCTTTTTTTAGGATAACGGCGGTCGGGGCGGCAGTAAATATTTGTATGCTCGTTTTTATTGCCGGTATCGTGTGCCATTACACCTCGATGAATATAAAAACAATTTACACCCTTTGCTCCGAAATCCAGGGCGGCTTCACGGCAGAGCATTTGCACGGCGGAGCAGGCGGTTGAATAAATAAAGGAACAGCCGGTCGGCTTCTCTGCGTGTATGCTGCCGAGGTATATTATTGAACCCTGACCGTTTTGCGTCATTGTTTCACCTGCGGCACGAGTCAGCATCATTGCGGATAACGCGCCGCCGCGCATACCCTCTTCCCATATCGTTTCATCGGTGTCCTCAATCGATATGCGTCGTATAGGGGGAGCCGGTATGATAATGCCCGTCAGACTGCTGCCCAAATCTGTAAAAAAGCCGCTCAGTGTGCTGTAGTCGGCGATATCAAGCGATGTGTATGCACAACCTTCGGCCTTTGCGCCGCCAAGGTCGTTTAATATAATATTATATCCGTCAGCGGCAAGATATTCCGCAATGCTGACGGCAACCGGTTCACGGTTATCGGCGATAAATATCGTTTTCGGCTGCATAATTAGCTCCATAACCGATCATGTGAGCGTTCGTTATCCCACATCTCGGTCGAAGCCCACAATTCAGGGAAAGCCGGGTCAATATGCTCGCGTAAAACTTCATCGTTATAATCATCTGCCCCCAATCCGGGTTTATCGGGCACATTGATATAACCGTTGTCGATTATTTTTTTAGGGGCGCCGGTTATAATCGAATCCCACCATTCCACATCAACCGAATGGTTTTCGCATACCAGGAAGTTTTCGGTTGCAGCCGCGGAATGGACGGCAGCATATGCGGTTACCGGGGATTCAGCCATGTGAATTGCCATGGCAACACCGTAATCCTGAGCCATATCGCCTATCTTTTTGTTTTCCAGAATGCCCCCGGATGACAGCAGGTCAGGGTGTATAACGGCAACCCCGCCGTTTTGCAGCAGCGGCCGGAAATTTTCTTTCAGATAAATATCCTCACCCGTACAGATTGGCACGGTGGTGCTGCCGCGCAGTCTGACATATTGATCGGTATATTGCCAGGGAATTAAATCTTCCGCCCAGGCTATATTATATTTCTCGATGCGCCGGCATAACTTTATTGCGTCCTCTACACATATATGTCCGAAATGGTCAACGGCAAGCGGAATTTCATATCCGATTACATCTCGAACCTGACGCAGGTATTCTTCGAGTATATCAAATCCTTTTTCGGTAATATGAATGGCGGTGAAGGGATGTGCCGTGTTGTAAAGATCGTAATTCCTGTTATGAGCAAAACGCCGGTGCTCAGGATTCTTGTTATCATATCCCTCAAACCTTCCGCCCGATGCCAGTTCACGCATATAACCTGCGGGAGCCGAAACGGTGCCTTCAGTGCCGGAAAGGATACCGATCCCCAGGTCCATTTTAAGAAAGGTAAACCCTTTGTCCATACGCGCCCGCAGTGCGTTGCCCATGTCGGTTCCGCTGTGCCTGCCTCTGACATCGGTATCACAGTATATACGTATTTTATCGCGGAATTTACCGCCCAGCATCTGATATACCGGCACACCGTACGCCTTTCCGGCAAGGTCCCACAACGCTATCTCGACGCCGCAGACTCCGCCGGCTTGTCGCGCATGGCCGCCGAATTGTTTTATTCGGCGAAACAATTTGTCTATACAGCAGGGGTTTTCCCCAAGCAGACGGCTTTTGAGCATGGCAGCATATGTCCTGCTCGCTCCGTCGCGTACCTCTCCCAGACCGGTGAGCCCCTGATTTGTATATATTTTCATCAATGTACAGCGCATAGGCGCTCCGACTATATCGGTAAATCTTATGTCGGTAATTCTGAGGGAGGAAGGTTTTGAGGCGGTATTAACAAATTCCAGTGTTTTCTCATAATTTATATCCATCGTTATGTCTCCTGTGGAAATCTTTCGTTTTTTTATCCGAGCGTATTGCAATTACCTTTTATTTGTGATATTATCGAAATGACAATTAACTACGGGTTCTGTATTAAAAACCATGAAAGGAATGAAATCAAAATGAAATTCAGTTCATACGAAGATATTATGCAGATAACACCGCACTGGACAGGTGAACGGTTTGATAACGGACGTCCGAAGGTTCCGTCGGATATACTGCGCCGCATACGCAACATTACTCTGGAAGAGGCATGGGGTCCCTTATGGGGACGCGGTTACAAATATCAATTCGAGGGAGAGTTAAAAACAACACATCAGAATGTTAAACTTGTCGGCCGTGCAGTGACTGCCATAATGGTACCCAAACGTCCGGACCTGCACGACACGCTGCTTGAATACGGACATAAAGAAGAGGGAAGGCATGGATTTTTCAATCAATGGGTAATCGACAGTCTGGTTGAAGATGATGTTATAGTAATCGATTTATTTGATAAAATCTTTGAAGGTACTTATGTCGGCGGAAATCTGTCAACAGCTATCGCAGCCCGCACAAAACGCGGCGGCGCCGTTATCTGGGGCGGAATCCGTGATACAGAACAAATTGTGAAGATTCCGGATATTCAGGTTTATTACCGCGGAATCGACCCCACAGGCATCAATGATGTCACCATGACCGGCTTTAATGTGCCGACCCGAATAGGTAAAGCAATCTGTCTGCCGGGGGATGTAGTGCTTGGTACAATTTCCGGTGTTATTTTTATACCCGCTCATCTAGCCGAAACGGTGGTCATAAACGCAGAAAAATCACATGTCCGTGATATATTCGGCTTTTTAAGATTGTCCGAAAAGAAATATACCACGGCACAGATTGACGCTGCCTGGACCGAGGAGATGTTTCTTGATTTTATCGACTGGTTCCACACTGCCGAAGCGACTGCCCAATACGCGCACCTGGACTGGCAGAGCGAACTTGATCGATTCAAAAAACAATGATATAATCCGCGGTTATTGCGATTATAGCACCATTTATTTAAATTGTCAATTAAAAAGACGGGGTATGTTTATCAGGAACACCGTCTTTTTTTATTTGAGAATGCTGTGGCTTCTGAATTTTCACAATTCCGATCAAAAAGTCATTTCATCTTTAAATAACTTGACATGGAGAACAGTGTAGTGATGTAATTAAAAAAAGGCATATCTGGAAATTTTATTTATTAAGGGGATTAGTGTATTATGAAAAACACAAGCTCACGCCGGATGCTGCTTATTTTTTTATTGATTGCAATATTTGCTTTTTCCGCGATT
>JAQVWU010000024.1 GCA_028709565.1 Eubacteriales bacterium | reverse complement strand
TATTTTATTGCATGCTTTTCGGAATACACGGTGTATAATTCATCAAGCTTTTTTTCGGAAGCGGCGGCAACCGCTTCATAATCCGAAGCCAGCGGATATTTATTCTGCGAGTAGGCATTATCCATAACGGATTTAATGCCTCCGATATCAAAAGCGTTCTTGAGGTTGAATACCCGCGAACCGTTGATTAAGTCGAGCATAGCCTCGCTTTCGTTGTCGCGCGAATATTTGCGTTTGAGAAGTATTTCATTGTATACCGGTGTGATAACATACATGGAATCCGCCGCCATTGACTCCATTATGATGCCTGTGCGGTCTTCATCGGCCGCTGTCAGCGGTACACCGATCATGTTGGTCCCCGCGTCCACATAGGTGCAGTATCTTTCCTGCAGCGCGTCATATTTGGGAAGAGGGACTATGCCGAAATCACTTTCCATATTGCGGAATTCGCCTATAACGAGCGGTCCCCCTATTGTGAAAAGCAGCAGGTCCTGAACAAAAAGATTGCGGGCATATGTATATACGCTCGGGAAACCGCGTAAATCCTTTATATTGCTTATATTAAAACAGGCTTTATCATCATATAGAAAATCAAAGATTTTATCGGTCAGCGTGAATGTATGGTCTTGCAAAAAGGTAATCACCGGGCGTCCGTCGCCGTCCAGTTTCACATAATCCATATCACACCCGACAAAAAGAAAATCATAATATCCGCCTTCTCTGAAGGTCCCGAACAGGTCGCCTTCGTTGGATATGCCGTCTCCGTTTAAATCGCTGTAAACGCTCCCGGCCATATTTATGTAATTATCAAGAGTCCAATCGTTGTCGTTTACCAGCGTGTAGGGAATATCAAGCGAAAAATCATCGATGAGCTTTTTGTTGAAATATACCATGCGGGTGCAACTGTTGTCCAGCGTGCTAAGTTCGCCGGTAGCGTAATAAACGCGCTTTGCCACAGCGGTCCGGTTTATGGCGTTTTCATCCCACCAGGGTTTTGTGAGGTCGACATATTCCAATTTTGAAATATCAATCAGGAATTTACCCAGTGCCAGATTAACCATGTTATTCCATGATCCAAAGGTAATGTCACAGGTATAATCGCCGGCGGAAACCGATTTCATCACGGCGGAATATACATCATCGCTGTCGTCATAAACGATAATTATATCGAAACGCTCTTCAATGTTCCGGTTTCGCGCGTAAATAGCGTCATTGAGGGGTTCACCGTTCATTTCCTCCGCGTAGACATCGGTTGTCTTATAATATCCGCCGCCGTATTTTTCGCTTGTCCCGAGAATTGCAATCTCTGCGCCGTCATATGTTATATCGGGCAGATCGGGCTGCAGCCTCAGGCTTTCCGGTTCAATTAAATCTTCACCCGGTAATGATTCGGAGATATCGTTATCGCTGCTTATGTTTGCGCCATTATCCAGACAGCCCGTTAATCCCGTTAATAATGATATGACAATAATATGCAAAAGTATAACAGACATAAACTTTTCACGCATTATCTGACCCTCCCATGTTTTAATAACTCACAAATTCATAAATTCATAATTGAAATTGTTTTCACAGGAATCCTCGGGTTTGACTGATATATCGTTATTTATATAATATCCTGAAAGTTATCATTTGTCAATAAATTACCAGCGTATAAATTATATTATTACTCATTCTTGTTTATTTCAATAAAAAAATAAAAAATATTAAAATGCGTTTACCCAACCCATATAGAATTTCTGTAGCATATGCACCGGCATGCTGCAAAAACAAAACAGAACCGTTTAGACGAGTAAAAACGGGAGGGAAAACGATATATTAAATGCATTTATAAAATTTCCTGTCACCATCTTTGAATATCCTGAAAATACAAAGAAAACTTGATTGCTTTCCGGAATATGTTATAATAAAATAAAATCCAATTATTATCGGAGACTGAAATGTTAAGAACAGGGCTTTTTGCCGACTCGCATTATTCGACACAGGCAATGACAGAAGGAACACGGAGGCCTGATCTTTCTGAATCAAAACTCAGGGAAGCCGTGTCCGCTTTTTTGCACAACCGTGTGTCCGCCGTCATCTGTCTGGGTGATTTGATAAATGGTGAGGACAGCGACGCCGTTAACCGGGCAAACCTGTGCGTTATTACGGCGCCCCTGCATGAGCTGCGGGCAGAGGGTATACGGGTTTTCTGTATTCGGGGCAACCATGACGCCGAGGTGTTTGACGAGGGGGAGTTTGCCGGTCTGTCCATGCTGGAGACGGCGCCGCTCAATGTTTTAATTGAAGGCGTGAGGCTTATATTGCTTGACGCCTGCTTTACAAGCGCCGGACTGCGATATGAAAAACATAATATAGACTGGACCGACGCGTATATCGATGAAGGTCAGCTGATACGGCTCGGGCATCAGCTCAAAGAAAGTTCACAAAACGGAGAGAGCGTATATATATTCACACACCAAAATCTCGACCCGAACGTCGAATCCCGGCATATTATATCAAATGCGGGACAGGTTCGCGGCATACTCGAGGAACACGGGTGCGTCCGCGGGGTTTATCAGGGGCATTATCATAAAGGCGCGCGGAATATACACAACGGTATACAATATATCACCCTGCCCGCCATGTGCGAAGGTATCGCCAACTCATTTATGATTGCTGATTTGAAATAGATCTGAAATAAAGGGCATATAATCAGAGTTCGTCCCGACGGATGATTTCGTTCTGCGCAGCCGGACTCATATCGACGAATACCGCGCTGTAACCGGTGATGCGCACCATCAGGTCCCTGTAATTTTCGGGGTGAAGCTGTGCGTCCCGCAGTTCGGAGGTGTCCGCGGCGCTCACCTGCAGCTGCATGCCGCCCTTCTCGAAATAGGTGTCCGCTATGGCGATAAAACGGTCCAGACCGGCATCTCCCTCAACCAGCTTTTTTGAAAGCCTGACATTGAGAGCACCCGAGGTGATATTGTCAAAGGGGAGTTTTGACACCGAATTCAGCAGGGCAGTGACGCCTTCCGAGTGTCCGGCGGTCGGTGAAAGATTTTCGCTCAGCGGCGCGCCGCGCCGGCGTCCGTCGGGGGACGCGGGCAGCGAAGCGCCCTCCCATACATGCCCCATGTCGGTTATGGTTACGTTGAATGAGATTACATCACTGACACCGTGGGCATTGACCGATTCTCCATCCACGATATCCTGCAGGAGCTTCATGAGTCTCACGGCGTTCTTATCGGCGTCATCGTTGTCGGTGCCAAATTTGGGCGCCGTGAGACACTGTTTGTGAATCCTTTCATAACCGTAAAAATCAGCTGCCGCAGCCTCTGCCAGTTCGTCAAAGGTAAAGTTACCTTCTTCGAATATATTCTTTTCAATTGAGGAGAGTATATCTGACGCGGTCGCGATATGACGCATGAGGGTATATATTACCGGATATTTTACCGCGCCGTTATCCGCCGTGTTTCCGTTTTCGAGCACGCCTTCGGTGAAGCAGTCGGTACATGAAATCCGTTCGGGCGGAGCAAAACCGGCATTGCGGTAACGGCCGCGATAACTTTCGAAATGCTGTTTTATCGAAGCGCGAAAAGTGTCCCCCACCGCACCGTAGATATCGTCCATACAGGTATAATGCCGGTTCGGTTTGCCGAGTTCATCCAATACCATTTTCGCCATGGAACCGCCCGCGCTTCCGACCACGCAATATTTCGCCGGTATATCGGGCCAGTTGCAGGCATGTATGGTGAAATCGACGGCGTCGCTGTTGTCTATACCCGCGTTGACAAACGCGGGTATAATCGTTTCGTCGTTATATATCAATACGGAGGCGTTTTTTCTTATTTTGTCGCATATGACCCGCCACACCCTGTCCTCTCTTTGTTTTATCCGGCGATAGACATATACAGGATTTTCATATCTCGGATTAATCCTTTCGGCAAACAGCAGGGTCAGCGGATTATCCGGCTGGTTTTTATTGCTGTACCCCCCGATAACCACGTATGTCGGCGCGTCATATACGTTGTTGCGCCACCAGCCGGTATCGTTGTCCGAACCGCCGCTCATCTGATGTTCGCCGCGTCCGAGGATTAAATTGGTCTTCGCGTTGAAATCGTCTATTATCGCGGCGAATTTTGCGTTATCCGCCGTTCTGTTCCGCCTGTCCGACTCGAATAACGGTAGCAGAATATCGTCAAGTCTGCCCAGGGTAAGGGTGGGCGCCTGGCCGCCCGCGTAGACATAGTATACCGTGGCGATAAAATAAACAAGCTGCATAGCCTCATGAAAGGTCCGGGGAGGATTGTCGGCTATATTGTCACAGACATCGGCAGCCTCGTTCATGCCTGCGGACCGCGCCGCCGCGGCGTACCGCAGGATATAACGCCTGTAAGCCTTCAGGATTAACACGGCGCCCATATAAAACACGAGCGTGCGTCCGTCCTCGCCCGCCGTTGTCCGCCGTTCCAGTTCATCCTCTGCCTGTTTTATATAACCGCAGATACCTGTTTTTATTATCTTCTCCCAGTCGAGGGTGATATGACCGCCTTCAATCATAAGCTGAGGACCGTCTTTTGTATGGAAAACGCGGATAAACGCTTCCTCTTCGGCAGTCGGCACATGGTCGTCGAACCGTCCCAGCAAAATATCGTATTCTTTAATAGGCAGCGAGGCATGTTCGATGACATACAGCAGACCGAAGCCGAGTCTGAGGGGCTGGGGCAGGGCGGTGTATAGTTCGCACGCCCGGTCAATCAGCTTCCAGCGTTCCACCAGCGAACTGTTAACCGGTTTATTCCGAAGCATGTCGAGTATTTCTTCGTTCATCAAAGCCGCTTTTTCACTGTAGGTCATATAACAGTCAGTCCTTTCCGGGTTAAGTATTCGTGTATGTTGTGTAATTCGGCGGCGCCGGCAGCATTAAAGCCCGACAGGGTATCCTGCAGACCCAGCGATTTATATTTGTGCGCCGCGAGGGTGTGCAATTCCAGCAGCTCAATACGCCTGATATGCGTTTGATTCAACAAAAACTCCGCCATTTGCCGTATATTGGTTTCATCCGCGTTGACGCCGTTTATGACAGGCACACGGATGAGCACATCGGCGCCGAGTTCCGAGAGCAGTGCTATATTAGCAAGTATTTTTTTGTTTGATATGCCCGTATATTTTTTATGGATTTTATCATCCATTGATTTTATATCGCACATGAACAGGCCGGTTAAGGGTGCGATATCCCTGATTATGTTTTCCGGGACGCACAGCGCGCTTTCGATTGCCGTATTTATTCCGGATTTGCGTAACCTTTGCAGCAGTTCCATTAAAAAATCCGGCTGCAGCAGGGGTTCACCGCCGGAAAAGGTCACCCCGCCGCCCGATTTATCGTAATACGGTTTGTCGCGTATGATGATATCAATAACCTCCGCTGCCGTCATCGGCTTGCCGCTGATACGCCTTGCTCCCGGCACACAATAATCGACGCAGGCAAAACAATTTTCACAGCGCTCCCTGTCAAAGACCAAACGGCTGTCTCCGTATGCAATTGCGCCGGCCGGACACACCCGGACGCATTTGCCGCAGTGTGTACAGGCATTTTCGAAATACCCGAGGCGCGGCGTTAATTCATGGGATTCGGGATTGTGGCACCAAAGGCATCTTAAATTGCAGCCGGAGAAAAAAACGGTAGTGCGTATACCCGGTCCGTCATGCACCGAAAAACGCTGAATATTGAAAACCATGCCCATATGTATACTCTTTATTGTCTTGGATATTTATTTAACCGATTGTTAACATGATATCATCCTGCGGATAAAAAATCAACAATATTGACAAAGATTTCGACACGCGGGATAAAAAAAATATATTTATCGTTTCTGCGTAATAAATTATTTTTTATATCATAAAATTTATAAACACGGAATATATATTTACATTTTATGAAGGTGATATATTGACTATTCATGTAGTGGAAAGCGGAGAAACATTGTTTTCGATTGCCCGCGATTATTCGGTCAACGCGAATATCCTCGCCATTAACAACGGCCTGACCGGGAACAGGCAGCTTGCGATAGGGCAGGCGCTGATTATTGTCTTTCCCGTTATAACGCATACCGTACAACAGGGGGACACCATATTTTCCATCGCGGAGAATTACGGTGTTACGGTAAATCAGATATTTCGAAACAACCTTATTTTAAGGGGGAGCAATATCGTCAGCCCGGGGCTGCAGCTGACAATTACGACGGACAGCGAACCCGTCGGCACCAAAATGACGGGGGGATACGCCTATCCGTTTATAGATATTACAATCCTCAATTCCACACTGCCGTATATGAGCGGACTTATGCCCTTTACATACGGCTTCAGGGAGGACGGCAGTCTGGTAATGCTGTATGATGATACCCTGGTCGCCCGGTCGTTTGTCTACGGAACGAAGCCGGTGATGCATCTCTCAACTCTGACCGAGGAAGGGAATTTTTCGGTGGAACTGGCGCAATCATTTCTGAATAGCAGAGATGTGTGGGACGTACTGATAGACAATGTAATCGCCGTGCTGAGGGAAATGAATTATTACGGTCTGGATGTGGACTTTGAATTCCTCGGAGCGGAGAACGCGGAGAACTACGCTCAGTTTGTCGCCCTCACCACCGACCGGCTCAATGCGCTGGGTTATCCCGTGCTGGTCGCGCTGGCTCCAAAAACGAGTGTCGACCAGCCCGGTGTTCTGTATGAAGGTCATGACTATCAGGCGCTCGGCAGCGCCGCCAACACCGTGCTGTTGATGACATATGAATGGGGATATACATACGGTCCGCCTATGGCGGTTTCACCAATAAATCAGGTGAGAAGGGTTATCGAATTTGCCCTTACTCAGATTGACAGCGGCAGCATATTTCTCGGTATATCAAACTACGGATACGATTTTACCGAACCGCATGTTCCCGGCGAGTCTAAGGCGCCCTCATTGTCAACCGTCGAAGCGAATCAGCTGGCAGCCCGGCATAACGCGGTTATAATGTACGACGAGGAGGCTCAGGCACCCTTTTTCCGGTATACCGAAAACGGCGTTCATCATATAGTCTGGTATGAGGACGTGCGCAGTTTGCGGGCAAGGCTGATGCTTCTTGAGGAGTATAATCTAAGGGGCGGGCTGTATTGGAATCTGAACCGCCCCAATCCGCAGAACCTTATATTGATTAATGCTCTGTTTAATATACAGCCTTTGGATTTGTTTTGAATCACCGCAATATCAGTTGTCCATCGTTTCGAAAGCGGCGATGATTTTACCGATATGTGCCTGCATCGAAGCAGCTCTTTTCTCGAAATAGGACGCCACATTAAGGGAATTGATATTGGCGTAAACAAAGTCCCTGGTATCATCGCCGTATAAATACCAGAAACCAAGCACACGGGTATCGTTTATTATATCCAGCATTTGAGCCGATTCCGTGTCATAGGTATACTTATTTTTAAGAGCGATTTCAAAATAGGCGGGACGGACGATGTCATAACCCGCTTTGCTCATTGCCTCGATTATAACACCGGTGCGGTCCGCGTCATTTATTGTTTTTGGTATGCCGAACGGACGGTCGGTATAGCCGACAAGATATTCGGTCTGGGTGTCATCTACCTTTGGAAAGGGCAGTATACCATAGGTGAATTGTGCTTCGCGAAGATCGCCGGTTACCAGATACAGCCTGAAATAGGTGAACAGAGCGCCCCCGTCGGTGAAATGTTTGGATTCTCCCGCGGTCGAATAATTTTTGCTTCCCGGCGTACCGTTTATGAGTAACTGCAGTTTGGTAAGCGCATTCATTATTTTTTCGATGTCGATATCCAGATACGGAACACCCATGTCGTCCTTGGAAACAAGAGGCAGATCGCAGGAATCGTTCAGACAGTAGTATTCACCATTGGCAAATCCGTAAAAATCTCCGTTATCAGGTTTATTGTCGCCGTTGACGTCAACATAAACATCCTTGATAATACCGGTCAAAAAATCCAGGGTCCATTCGCCGTTGAGAACCGTCTCATACGGAAGCTCAATGTTGTATTCGTTCATTTTGTCAATATTCATGAATATTGCGCGGGTAAAACTCATTCCCGTTACGGCACACCAGTTTGAGAACAGGTACATGCGCCCGCTGACCGTCATGGCGTCAATGGTGTTCCGAACCCACCATGGCTGTTCCAAATCAAGATACGGCATGTCGTATACATTCAAAAACGCGCCGTTGAGCGAATAACCGGCGAATGTCAGGTCATGTCCGGTAGCCAGATCATAAGCGTCTTCTCCGGCCATGATGCTGTTGTTTATAACGCCTGAGTTCTCTTTAAACGTTATCGGAACAAACTCGATATTAAACCTTTCGGCAACCGAACGGTTTGCGTTATATATCGCATCATTGATAACCTCCCCCTCCTGTTCGGAGCAGAGCACTTCTTTTTCAAATTGTTCATCAACGCCAATACGGAAGCGATACCCTTCGTAATCCGCTTCAGGCAGATTATCACCGGGCATTTCGGTTTCGATCACCGCTTCCGCTGTTTGCATATCGGTGGTTTCTACTGCGGAGGCGATATCATCGGCACAGGATAATGTACCGGTAATCAGCAAGCCGATAGAAATAAATGCAGCTGTAATAAATAATTTACGCATGGATTATTCCTCCTGACATTTTTTCATGTATAAATACAAACAAAATATTAACATATTATGCGCCGAATATCAAGCGTGATCCGGTATTAAATATTTAATAATTTTTTATCACTTTGTCTTTTTTGTTGACATGACCGAAACATTTATGTATAATTATGCCGTAGCGTAAAAAACAGAGGCGACAATATGAATAAATCAGACACAGACAGGCTGCGCGCCCTCGCATATAAGGTACGGGAAGCCGCGCGGAATCCCATAAATGACCTCAAACGCCTTCATTGGACCGAGCACACCTCCATGCGCGGAGGTGTGCCGCCGATATTTGTATCGCCCGAAGGCGCATGGGAGGAGATTTTGCCCTATGCGGCGCTGCGCTGTGAGGACCCGGCGGCGCGCGTACTTGAATACGACCTTTTGCAGCGCATATTCCGCGCCGAACACATTGCGGACGATGTTCCGATTGAAGACACGGTGGTAATAAGCAAATATAATCTGCCGATGAGCGATTGCTGGGGCATCCGGCCTGAGCGCGTGCCGAGTCCGGGGCGCGGTGCGTGGAGATATAAACCGGTAATCGAGAAGCCGTCCGACTGGAAAAAGCTGAGAAAGCCGGTGCTGACGCTGGATGAAGCGGCGACGGCCGCACGCTTCGATGTGATATCCGACGCGGTCGGTGACATACTGAATGTCAGACTGACCGGGTGCGTAAATTTTTCCTTTCATCTTATGCATATCTACTGTGATTTCCGCGGTTTGGAAAATATGCTCACAGACCTGATTCTCGAACCGAACATGGTACATGAGGTGATGTGTTTTCTGACCGAAGGCTACGAAGGTCTGCTGGACAGTGTGGAGCGGTCGGGTCTGATATCGCATAACAATAACGGCACATACCATTATACCGGCGGGCTCGGTTATACCGACAGCCTGCCCGGGGATGAATGTAATACCCATGTCGCTTTGGCCGGCGTCTGGGGCGCGGCGGAAGCGCAGGAACTGTCGTGTGTGTCCCCCGTAATGCATGAGGAGTTTGCCCTCAGATATGAACGGCGATTGTTGGAACGATTCGGGCTCAACGGATACGGATGCTGCGATGACCTGACAGATAAGCTGTGTTATGTTAAAAAGATAAAAAACCTCCGCCGGGTCGGTATCTGTCCGTGGGCGGACCTTGAAAAATGCGCCGATGTGCTCGGTCATGATTATATAATGACCTGGAAACCCAATCCTTCCTACCTCGCGGGCGAAACATTTGACGAAGCGTTTATTGAAAACTATCTGACCGAATCGCTGCGAAAATGCAGACACGGTTATGTTGAAATTGTGTTGCGTGACACGCATACCTGCCGCCGGGAACCGCAGCGCTTTTATGTTTTTTATGGGTCGTCATGATGTTGTTTGCCGCATGCGCCGATGATGCCGCGGGAAAACAGGATGCCGGGCAGACAGCGGCCGGCGGTGACATCACATCGGCCGCCGATGAACGGCCGTTATATTCATATCCCGATGAGAACTATGGCGGTGAGGAATTCAATATTTTGAACATCGAGCCTATCTGGGGATTCTATACCTATCTTGATTTTGAGAACATGACCGGCGATGTCCTTGACGATACCGTATACGCCCGCAATCGGTTTATCGAAGAACAGTTCAATATCGAATTAGTCGTGGCGATTGATACGATGGACACCATCGCGACAACAATCAGAACGGTTATTATGGCGGGCGAGGATGCACATGACGCCATGTACTGCCGCGGCGACCAGATCGGACCACTGATCACCGAAAAGTATTTCTACAATCTGTTTGAGATACCCGAGCTGAATTTAAGTGAAACATGGTGGGATCAGACCGTCATAAAAGAAGGCTCCATCGGAAAAGATGAAGCGCTGTATTTTGCCGCCAGCGATATGAGTCTGATCGGTTTTCAGGGCACATGGATTATATACTTCAATGAAAACATGCTGGCCGATATAGGGCTCCAGACACCCTACGAATCGGTCAGGTCGGGCAGCTGGACGCTTGACGAATTCGGGAAATATATAAAAGCGGGCGCGAATTTAAACGGCGACAACTCGTTTGCGTGGAATGCGTCCGGAAATGCCGTTTACGGCTATTCGTCATATAATGCCGGAACGGCAGCGCTGCTCATCGGTACGGGCGAACGGTTTATCCTTAAAGATGATAACGGTTACCCGTATTTTGCCATGGAGACCCCGCGCTTTTATGAAATAAGCGAACAGATAGCTGCCATGCTGGCGGTTGAAGGCGAATATCATGACGCCAATGACAGCGACGGAATACATCATTATGAACAATTGCTCATGTCGGACAGGGCTCTGATGATAGCCGCCGAGATTAAGGCGGCGGATGTGTTCAGAGAAATGGACGACACCTTCGGAGTGGTGCCTATACCGAAATTTGAGGAAGCCCAGCAGCAATATTACTGCCTCCAGTTCCAGCAGACGCTGCTGATTACAATACCGATAACCAACCTAAACACCCGGCAGGCGGGAATAATTCTCGACGCTTTTTCATATCAGAGTTATGAAGACCTGATGCCGGTATTTTACGATGTTACGGTATCCCAGAAGGGACTGCGCAATGATGAATCCATTGAAATGCTGGGTATTATCAGGGACACGAGATTTTTCAACGTGGGAATGGCGTACGGCTGGATTTCCACACTATACGAACAGGTCAGGACCGACCTTACTGCGGGTAAAAGCGATATGGCGTCGCTTATAGCCAGAGAAAAAGACAAAATAACGGCAAGCATAGACAAATTCATGACGACACTGGAAGCATATTAAATATCTGTTAACGCAATACCGTCCGCACAGAAAAGCGGACGGTATTCATATAATAATATTTCATAAAAGTTGACAATATAACAAAAATGCATTATCATATCATATAATATAACTAATACAACGAATAACATATAGTGACGGCAAACGCGGGGGATATCGATGGACTTTGATGAAATTAAGCATAAATTGCGCAGATTGAAGCGGCTGGAGATTGACCGGCGGTTCAACGGCAAATTGCCGCAGCACTGCTCGCTCATATGGGAGAGCTTTTTCGATTTGCGCAGCCGCGGCAAAGAAAAATCAAAAGCCAAATATTCGATAAAAGACCTGGCAGCAATGACCCGGGACGAGTATAAGAGCGTTGTAGACGAATATCTGTCCTTTCTTTATAACGACATTTATAAAACGACCGGCGCACAGGGGATAACGAACTATGACCGCGAGGCGCTTATCAAACTGGATTTGCCCTATAACGCGGAGGAAAGGGATATCAAGCGGCGATTTCATGAACTGGCGAAAATGCATCACCCCGATACCGGTGGGGACAACGCGAAATTTCTTGAATTGATGAAGATATACCGAAAGCTGGTCGGAAAATAGAAAAACCTAAGCGAGTGTTTTCACTTGCTTTTTTTATGTCAGGACGGTTGGGGAATATGGATTAATTTGATTAATTTATCAAATTACCATCATTTGTTTATTCTGCGGTTGCCAAGTTATGGTATAATAAATATGTAAGTCAATGCGGCAAGCGTTATACCCCGCAGCGTCTGCAATTCTCTCCGAGAGGACATGAATCGCAGAGGGGTTTGCTGCGGCAGTGTTCCTTGCCGTTTATGACAATCAGAGCGTGAAAGTTATTGAAAATAACTGCGTCTGCCGGAAGGTTGTCCTCAAAGTAGGCTTTTACCGACGAATAACCCTTCCCTGCCGGGAGGGGGTATCGGCTGCAGAGTCTGATGGTATAGGCGTCCGAGACAAATGTCGGAAAGCCGAAAGCATACAACAATATGGAATCGGCTGTTTCAGGCCCCACTCCCTTTGTCGAGAGCAGTTGCGCTCTTACCTTTTGCAGCGGTTGGCGGCGGACGGCCGAAACATCAAAGTCATATTCTGAAAACCAGGCGGTTACCGCCTTGAGGTATTCGGCTTTTTGATTGTAAAATCCGGCCGGTCTTATTCTCCGGGCCAGTTCGGCGCCGTCGGTTTCGGTCACAAATTCGGGTGAGAGCTCATCGAATCCGGCGATTGCCTTTTCCACATTGCTCCAGGCTGTGTTCTGGGTCAGAATTGCGCCGACGATAACCTCATACGGAGTATTGGCCGGCCACCAGCGGGGCTCGCCGTAACGGTCGAGCAGTGTCTTATAAATCTCGGAAAGACTGATATTCATGCACCTCCGATGCCTCTGTCAGTATCTATTAGCATATCACAAATATTTTTATATTTCAAGCGCCCAAAACACGGTCAGCCGGTGTTTTATTGCATATATGCCAAGCTAACGGAAGATAATATATGAAGAATTGAATGTAAATATTATTAAATAACTAAAAATGCAACTGAAGGACAAGAAAGGAAATAATATCAATGAACAAAAAGTATAAATCCCTTTTTGAACCTGTCACCCTCGGAAACGGAGTAAAGGTTAAAAACCGGTTTGCTATGGCGCCCATGCTGGTATTCGCGTCCAATGATGACGGTTCCGTCGGACAGGAAGGCTATGATTATTTTAAACTGCGGGATGATACCGGCGATTTGATTATCACCGGCGCCGCGGCTGTTTCGGAAGAGGGGTTGGGCATGCCCAACCAGCTTACCGTATACGATGACTCAAATATTCCCGGACTCAAGAAGCTGGCCGATATCATCAAATCAAAAGGGAATAAGGCTGTTATGCAGCTGCATAATGCCGGACGGGAAGCGCTGGGCGCCTATCAGCGTTACGGCAGGGTGATGGCTCCCAGCTCCGTCGATTTTCCCTTTTTGGATTATGTGCCCGAAGAACTCACAAACGACCAGATTTTATCGATTATCGACGATTACGCTCAGGCGACCCGCCGCGCCGCGGAAGCCGGTTATGACGGAGTTGAAATTCACGGCGCCAACCACTATTTGCTTCAGCAATTCTTCTCGGTCTATTCCAACAGACGCGATGACCAATGGGGCGGCAGTATGGAAAAACGCATGGCTTTCCCGCTGGCGGTGCTCAAAAAAGTAAAAGAGACGGCTGCCGAAAAAGCCGGCAGGGATTTCATTGTCGGTTACCGTATTTCGCCGGAAGAGATACACGGTGAAAACGTAGGCTATACCGTTGACGAGGCGCTGCATCTGATTAACGCGGTTATCGAAAACGGCGCCGATTATATCCATATATCCTCAATCGACTATAAAGCCATGCCTCAAAAGGGCGGCGCGGGCGAACCCATAGCGAAAACCGTTTATACAAGCGTAGGCGGCAGGGTTCCGGTGCTGCTCGCCGGCAGTATTATGACCCCCGATGACGCGCTGGCCGCGCTGGAGTATGCCGATATCGCGGCGCTGGGGCGTGCCGTCATAATCGATCCCGATTTTGTGCCCAAACTGCGCGACGGCATCGAATCGGAAATAAAGCTGAGTGTGGAAGGGCGTCTGGATAAACTGGCGCTCCCCAAGGTATTGCTGGATTTCTGGCAGATGGAGAATACCCCTTTGCCGCCCCTCGAAGGACTTACCCAATAATATTACGCATGAAAGATCCGGGATAATCCCGGATCTTTTTAATGCTCTATAACCAGTAACATCGGCGATCTTGCCGACGCCTGGGCACCCAGAGGGGCGTTGTTCGCGATTGCCTGCCTGAAGGCCGCCATGGGTATGGCATAACAGGCGTATTTGCGAAATTCGGTGATACGGTCTTCCAGATGAGCCGGTACCGGCAGTTTCATCAGCGGCAATACGGCTTCAAGCGGTCCGGCTAGTAAGTCCGACAGCTTATGCGCGTATTGCACACGCAGACTGTCCATTTCGCGATATCCGGTCCCGCTGATGACCGGAATATCCACCGAAGGTTTACCGTTCACATAGGTAAAGATACCGCAGTCAGCCAGATGCGGGATAGCCTGCAGATAAACCGGCTCAAAGGCGACGGCGTCTGCCGGTATGCCTTTATAAATCAGATACAGCAGCGCGCATAACTTGTCATCATGTATTTCTGTCGGTCCGTGTTCATATCTGTTCAAATCGGGCTGCGTATCGTAGACACGCAGGCAGACGGTCTTTTCGCCGAGAAAGTTTTCGTATTCCGCCCGCCGTTCGCCGCCGTAGCAATACTGCCTGAATCTGTAGTTGTCAAAATCAAAGTCCATGGGATATCTGTTGCCCAAAGCAATCCACCTGCCGCCGTCCGGTCGATATGGGAAGCGCTCTTGAGCGGGTATCAATCGCCGCAGCGCGGTGAAAATACCGGTCGAGAAGATATGCAACATATAATAACAGGCGCATTTGTTCTGCCGGGATTCGGTCAGTTTGCGATACCACTCCAGCGTTTCCAGCGACGCAACCGCTTCTGTTATACACCCCCAGATTGTATCGAAGTGCTTGTCTGTAAATTCAATCTGGCTGTCCAGCGCTCTGAGTATCTCATCGGGCGATGTGATCATGAAGTCGGTAAATATTTTATTGCCCGCCCTTGTCATCAGCTGACCGGTGACCAGACTGTCCGCCGCTCTTTCGATATACGCCGCCGGAATACCCAGAGAGCGCGCGATTCTGTCGCAGGTAAGCGGCTTTTCGTATGCCGCGATTAAAATATTCTGCTTCATCAAATCGTCGTTCACCAGTGATTGGGGTTCGCCGCCGGTTCCCTGTGAGCCGTTGAAACTGATTTCCAGCCTTTCCGGATGATAGCTTTGTTTTTCGTAAGATTCCATCTCATCAAATCCTTTCCGCATCTGCGCTCTGCCCGAAGCGAGCCTTGAGAGTATGGTGCCCTTTGGAACACCCAGGTCATCGGCTATATCCTGTATCTTTTCTCCGTGAAAATAATGCCGCACAATAACCTCACGATACCTTTCAGACAGATAGGCAATCTCACGGCGTACCTGCGCGGCGTCTGGTCTGTCATCGTTCTGTGATTCATCGGAGGGTTCCGGAACAAGGTCGATGCTGATTGTGGGCAGCTTATATTTTTTGCGCAGCATATCGTTGTATTTGTTGTTCAGAACGGCTGATAACCAGGATTTTATGTTACTGATGCTCTTTTGATAATCCATCGCCGCGAGGAATACCTCCTGGGTCAGATCCTGTGCATCCTCAAGGTTTTGGCATTTTTTGAGCGCGGCAGAGAAAATATACTCTTTATAATCTTCAAGGTCTTGTATCCGCATAGCGCACCTCTCATTAAGTTTACACCTATATGTCGCGGATTTTCGGTTTGATTCGGTGTTTTTTATAAATTGTTCTTTTTATTTTAATACCCGTTATTATGAATGTCAATACCCACGGATATTATAAATCACTTGCTAAAATGAAATAATTAGTATATACTGTTAAGCAAAAAACAAACAAACCGGTATCAGGATGAAATATAAAAACATAAAAAAAGCAATATTCAAATCACGCCCGAACAGATTTATCGCCGTTGTCAGCATCGGCGGTGAGGAAGAAACGGTTCATGTTAAAAATACAGGCAGGTGCGCAGAGCTTTTAATCCCCGGCAGCGAGGTAATCCTCAGCAGATCGGATAACAGGACAAGGAAGACCGAATACGATCTTGTCGCTGTTTATAAGCAGGGGTTAGGACTTGTGAATATAGACAGCCAGGCGCCGAATCGGGCGGTGAAGGAATGGCTGGCAACGAAAAGAATTGATAAAATACAGCCCGAATATAAATACGGGCATTCAAGAATTGATTTCTATCTGGAACAGGGAGACCGAAAGGTTCTCCTGGAGGTCAAGGG
>JAQVWU010000311.1 GCA_028709565.1 Eubacteriales bacterium | reverse complement strand
GGCATTTGAGGACAACAATACCATAATCTACGGGCATAACATGCTCAACGGCACCATGTTCTCCGATCTGCTCAGGTACCGCAAGCAGAGCTATTACGACAGTCACCCGGCAATGAAGCTGTATACGCCGCAGGGGAATTATGATATTCTGCTATTCAGCGGTTATATGACCACTGACAAATCGGATTCCTATACGCTCAACCTCAGCGATGAGGCTTTTGAGCAATATATCGCCGAAGCCATAGCCGCCTCCGATTTTAAGACAGACATCCGGCCCGGCGCCGACAGCCGCCTTGTCACCCTGTCCACCTGTGACAACCGCACCTCTGACAAGCGCTACGTTGTCCACGGACTGATCAGAGAAATCCAATAACATAAGATTTGCGCAGGCTCCGGATTTATCGGAGTTTTGTTACTTTTGTTACCTTTTTTGAACCCGGAAGTAACAAAAAAAGTAACACAAAACAGCAGTTGTTTTAAATACAATTCGAGGCACTATTTAATTTGTTTCTTTTGTTACATAAAATTTATATAATCTTATATACAGAGACATTTTATCAACTTCCCCTACGGGGTATCGTCTTATATTAACGAATAATAGACGTATTAACCACACCATATATAAACACAAATCTGAAAGAGACGGTCGTTCGCAATACGCAAAAAACAGCACTAAACTTGTAGGGCTGCGGAGCTTGCTCCGCCCGCGTGAATAGCTCCAAGCATACTGATATCGATACAGTTAAAAATAAAACTGGTTTGAATTGGTATAATCGGATTATCAGATGTATTTCTTACTGTATGTGCCCCGTTCATGGATTTTATGGCTGTTCATATTGCACACACGGCGGACAATCTGAAAGAAACGGACGGATCTGAAAGAAACGGACGGATCTGATAGAGACGGTCGGATCTGATATTAAAGAGCGCTGCAGCGTATCCGGTTTCGATGTTTCCGAAGCAAAACCGTTGTCAAAGGCAAAAAACTTAACTTCCGGGCCCGAAAACTAACTTCTGAAAAGACAAAAGTTAGGTAAAAAGTTAGGTCTGAAAAGCGGTTATATTAACTACAATTCCGGCTGTTAAACACTATACCTAACTTACCTAACTTAAATTTTATATAAGATATATAGGACACAAAAGAGTTTTTTATTTATAAAATATTATTTGTTATGTTAAAACGTGTTTTACCCCCGCTGTATACTTTTCGAAGTTAGGAAGTTAGAAAGTTAGGTCCGAATCCTGCCGGATAAAAAACGCGGTAAACTCGGAAGAAGCGCCGCTTCAGGGCGCGGAAACAAGACAAACAAGACAACGTTTTCATGTGTTTGTCTTGTGGTTTGTCTTGTTAGAATCGCAGTTGTTTTAAATACTATTCGGGGTATTTTTTTGTCACAAGACAAACAAGACATAAAATATAGATAAGGTATATGGAGTTTTATAATTGTAATAAAAAAATATTTATATAATAATTTGTTTTCCCTATACCTATATCTTTTTCCTGTCTTGTTTGTCTTGTTTGTCTTGTTTGTCTCAAAAATGAAACGTGAGGAAAACGATTCATGCATACAGGGTGCGCGATTACCGGGTACACCGGCGTGTTTGGACACTTGATTATAAAATGCCGAAAGCGCGCTGCGACATATCGGGGTTCGGGTATCCCGCCGCTGTCGCTTTACGAGTGGAATTTGTAACTTGTTGCCCCGAAATGCAACTTGAAAAAAGGTAAAGGATACGCGGGGAGTTACAGCCGAAAATCAGTTATATTAAATCCAAATCGTTATATGAATTATTAAATGTAACTTTATAACTTAATATTTATATAAGAAAATACAGGGGATTATTTGTGTTTTATAAAAAATAAATAATATGTGTTTTACCCCCGCCGTATATATTTTGAAGTTATAAGGTTACAAGTTACAACGGGGGTAATTGCTTGAACCGACAGTTGATTCCACCGCCGAATTTAATTCAAAAAGCCCCTCTGCGTAATCGCAGGGCGGCTTCGATGGGATTTATATTCAGCGCACGGGGGAGATATGCCAGATTCTGTCGGCGTATTCGCGGATGCTGCGGTCGGAGGAGAAGAATCCGGCAGCGGCGATGTTGCGCAGCGATTTGCGCCTGTAGGCTTCGGTGTCGTTGCTGAGGGATACGGCGCTGCCGTAGGCTCTCATGTAGGAATCGAAGTCCATCAGGCACATGAAGGGATCGGCGACCCCGTGGCCGGAGGTGAGGATATAGTTTATCATATTGTCGAAGCCGTTGCCGTTGAATCCGCGGCGGACGCGGTCTATGGACTGCCCACCGCCTGGACCTCATCTAATCCTCATGGAGAACGGTCAGCCGGTTTCCCTCGCTCGGCCAGCACCCCGCGGTATGTCACCTCCAGCCCCAGGTTGCGCAGGTTGTTTTGAGGGAAGGGCTTATAAGAAACTCCATGCACAGATAACAGACCCGCTTTTTTTGCTGCTTTCTCGCCTTGTCCTTAAACTCCGGACGCTTGCGGGTCAGAATATCTTTTACAGTGAGGATGGTCGCGTTATAGATCTGAAACGTGGTGGCGTCCTTGGGGGTTGTACCGTAATATCGGGACAGCTTGCTAACCAGCGTCTCTCTTACATCGTCGTGTGTGATTACACCGTTCATGTTAATTTCTCTCTTTGTCGGATTATTGACTAATATATTATATTATAGCATATCCGAGGATTTTTGGCAATTATCAGGGTGTGTGATTTTGGCCCTGATTTATGAAAATCCGAGAAGTTTATGTAAACAATCGGGTAAAAATCGACCATGAACAAAGCCGGTCGGCTACGGCATATCAAGCAGCCGCCTGTATTTGCCGATTGTCTCCGCGTCCGCTGTTTTAATACCCGAATTGTAGAAGACGACGTCGCCGGTCCCCCGGTCCCCCGAATCAAGAAGGCGCATGAGGTTTTTAACCGTACCGGCGTTGCCGTCGTAGATACCCGCGTGCGGCACCAGTTCCCGGAATATCTCTTTATAGAAAACAAAATGGGTGCAGCCCAGCACGACGGCATCATAATCGCCGAGGTTACAGGCCGACAGGCGCTCCCTCAGATATGGATATACCGCGTCTCTGTCAAAGCTGAAGTTTTCCGCGAGGGTGACCAGTCCCGGCAGGGGCAGCAGGTCAACGATATCCTCCCCGTTGAGCCTGGCGATAAGGTTATGCAGCTTTTCTTCTTTTAAAGTCAGGGGGGTGGCCGTTACCAGTATGCGTTTGTTTGACCCGCCGTTGTGTTCAACGGCGGGTTTCACGGCCGGTTCCATGCCGATAACGGGAAAATCAAATCTGGTCCTCATGTCGCCGACGGCGACGCTGGTGGCCGTATTGCAGGCGACCACCAGCGCCCTGACACCAATGGAGGCGATAAAATCGGCGGCGTCAATCACGCACCGCCTGACCTCGTCTTTGGTTTTGGTCCCGTAGGGCAGGTTGGCGGTGTCGGCGTAATAGAGATAGTCCTCGCGGGGCATGAGTCTGAGGGCTTCGCGGAGCACCGTTATGCCCCCTATACCCGAATCAAAAAAACCTATGCGCATAATGGCTCCGAATTCGTAATTTGAAAAATTGCTGATAACATGTAAAATTCAGTGTTAAAGGTCCGATTTTATTGCGGCTCATTTTTCGATGATGCGGTTGCCGGCCAGGATGTCGGGTTTGTATTTCATGCTTTCCTTTTCGGTAATCTCGCGTATCACCCGGCAGGGGTTGCCCGCGGCGAAGGTGAGGGGCGGGATATCCTTTACCACCACGCTGCCAGCACCTATGACGCAGCCGTCGCCTACGGTGACTCCCGGACATACCACCACGTTGGCGCCGAACCAGCAGTCATTGCCTATGCGGACCGGCTTGGCGTAGCAGAAGCGCTTTTCGCTGCCCTCGCTG
>JAQVWU010000310.1 GCA_028709565.1 Eubacteriales bacterium | reverse complement strand
CATCAATGCCATGCGCGACGAAGAGATCCTGCGGCAGGTGTTTTCATACATACAGCCCGAGGTGGTACGCTTTGAGAATCGTTTTATCGGGTTAAAGAGCGGCAGCACTCTTATGATAACGCTGTACGCGATGCAGGCCCTTCTCGGTTACGGCGACGACGGGTATATGGAACCCTTCCGCGACATTTCCTTTGAAGCTTTCCGCAGTTTATTGTCCCTCAATTCGCTTGACGATATTACAAAGCACCATAAAACCAAAGGCTTTGCGTACATCGAAGCGGACACATATTTTCCGTGTTCTTACCACCTGACAACACTCGCGCACACAAAGGCATGGCGCACACCCGAAAACATAGAAACGATAGCCCATGCCATCAATCACCAATGCAAAATAATGCGGGATGACAACTCAATGGGTGTCAAGGTTCGCGGCAAATATTACGGACCGGGCTGGGCTTTTGTCCGTCCGTTCAAGCCGTTTAATGCGGAAACAACCGATACGGTAATGTACCGCCGGCCGCTGACCGAAATCGCAATGCTCGGTGCAGGCGAAAAGGTGGACGTAATCCGCGAATCGGCCGTCAATGTGCGGGAGGCGACGGGTCCGGACGGCATATTGCGGACAAAATTCAAAAAATCCAGCTTCTCGCCGTATCCCACGGCTTATGTGGATATTCGTCTTGAAGCCGACCACAAGCGCAAATACGCGCTGGAATGGGATCTCACCTTCTGGGCGGTGCAGTTTTTGTCTTTGGCGGAAGGAGCAATATGAAGTTTATTATAATCGGTTCCGGCGGCTGCGTTTGCCTGCCCAAGCCCCTGTGCCGATGCAGGGTGTGTGCCGAGGCGCGGGAGAAGGGCGGACGGTACAGGCGATACGGATGTTCCCTGTATCTTGAAGACGCGTCGCTGATTGTCGACACACCGGAGGATATCGCCCACGCGCTCAATGCCGCCGACATCCGCTCTGTGGATAAACGCAAAGCGGTTTCCTTATTTATCTTTGAGGAAAACGGACGCAGGGTTATCTACGCACCCTGCGACTGCAAACCGTTTCCGATTAACAAACACATGAAAAATGCCGATTTGCTTATTATCGGCAACACCTTTGTCGGCGACAGGCTCAAAAACAACAGGATTGTCAACGCGAATCATCCGCTGCGCCGGGAGCTGCACAGCATGGAAGATGTCATGCAAATCAAAGAGAAATTATCGGTAGCCGATGTTATTGTCACACACATTGAGGAAGACTGGGGCAAATCCTATGACGACTATACGACGCTGGAAGCCGGATACCCGGGTGTGAGATTTGCGTATGACGGAATGAAGATACAGGTTTAATAACTGATTGGAAATGAGTTAACATGATTATCTGCCCGAATTGCGGAGTGCTTACAAAAAACGACATTTCCGTTTACAGTGAAGAGCTGCGGAAGCAGAACTTTTTGATGTCGCCCGTTCTGCCCGTCTGCATCCGCTGCGGCCGGGAAGTGCAAATCACCCATACCTGTAACGGCGGGCATATCATCGCCCTCAACGGCACCTGCGGCAGCGGAAAGTCGGCCGTTGCGGAAATACTCGCCGGGAAAGGTTTTCTTGCCATTGACGGCGACTGTGTTATTCAGACGGTAAAACACAGAAAAAAAGTCAAACAAGTAGGTTTCAATGAAATGGCCGATGAAATCGCCCGCGAAATAGACATACTGTCGCTGTTCGGGAATCGTTTTGTCCTGTCCACCGTGATACTGCCGGAGGATCTGAGCAGGTACAAAGAAATATTCGAATCCCGCAATTTAAAATACCGGTTCATTCTGCTCAAACCGGAATACCGAACCGCCGTTGAACGCTGCCGGTCAAGGACCTGTCACACGAGCGTTACTCCGGAATATTGGATAAAACACTTTTATGAGCTGCTAAGGTTTGACGGCGGCGTGATTGTCGCGGATAATACAAATCAAACGCCGGAAGAAACGGCGGCGTATATTTTACGGGCATTTAATAAAAATGATGAAAATATATAACAAAGACGATGCATGCACGCGTATAATATAGCCATTATTATAAGAAATAAGAGGTGTGTATATGAGCGAATCAGGCAATAAAATCAATCAAACCCCGGAGATTTACAGAATGGTACAAAAGACGGCGGAATTCGAAATTTACCGGGCTCACCGTGAGTCCTATCGGGTCCTCGGCATGGAAAATAAATTCAATAACGATAACAGGGACCCCGATTGCGGCGCGCGCTGGGGTAGGTTTTTCGATTCCGGGGGACATGAAAAGCTCAAACCGTTTCTGACCGAAAAGCCGCTTGTCGGCGTGTTCTGTCAGTCCGAGCCGGGATATTATAATTATCTCATCGGCGGGGTGGTTTCGGGTATAGAATCGGCGCCGGAAGGTATGTTTTTATGCGATTTCCCCGCGACCGATTATCTGGTGGTAACAACCCAATGGCAGCCCTCAATCGACCAGGCGGAAAAGCACATCGGTCCTGTAGTCGGCTATGCCCACGGAAGCGAACTGCGCTTTCCCGACGGATACGAAAAATATACCGACCCGGTTATGTTTATCGAAGGTTATAACTACGAATTTGACAACAACCGTTTCAGATTCGAAGTCTGGCTTGCGATAAGAAAAAAAGGATAATATCATGAGCCAAAACATCGGCTATATCGACGGCATACCGTTATTGAAGTGGGGGCAGGGGCAGGACAGCTCTTATTGCGGATGTGTTGCCGCTCTGCTCAAGGCCGCCGGTATTTCAACCTCGTATGAAGAGGTCATGGGTCTGTCCGGCGTATGCTGGCAGGCGATTATGCGCGAAGACTGGGACCCGAGCAGCCAGATGCCGCAAAACGGGTTGCTGTGCGAAAGGAATGTCGGGGACGCGCTCGGCCTTGCCGTATATTCTCTCAGCGATGAAAATGAAATATACGCGCAGGCTAAAAAGAGCATTGACAGCGGTGTCCCCGTCCTGCTGGTCGGCGGCAGGTGGGCGCCGGAATGGACGCTTGCCTGCGGCTACGCGGCGGAAAACGGAACGGACAGATTTTTCGGACGGACATATTTTGATTGCCAAAATCAAAACGTCGAACATCAGTCTACCCGCGTACCGGAAGACGAGATTTATACCGACAACCGATACATTTATTTTAATGGCTTTCCGGGGGTTTATCCGGCAGGCCTGACACGGTTTTACGACAGGAAGCGCGAACCGGTTTCCATGAGGCAGGCGCTTTGGGTTTCCCTTGAAACGTGTATCGGGATGTTTGAGCAAAAACCGGGCGAATGGCATAAATTCGGATATGACGCCTATGATGTGTTGATCCGGGGTTTTGAGCTTGATGACGCAGATTATTTTGAAACATGCAAAAACGATCAGTATCACATCGGTTCTATGCTGGACGCGCGGCGGGCAGCTTATGTATATCTTCGCGCCTGCGCCGGTTTGCTCGGGGGGGAAAACAACGCGCGGCTTGCGGAAACGGCGCGGCTATACGAACAGATGACCCAAAGGCTGATTGACGCGGTTCCCTACGAGGAAACCACCGCCGTTTTCAATACCGATTCGAGCCCTGTATGGAGTAAAACACGGCGTCAAAAGCTGGCGGCAGCCCTGAAAGAGAATAAACAATCGGAAAGACAGGTTCGGGTAATCATAAAAAACATTTTGGAAAACCGGGAGGACGAATAATGGGCGAATCCATAAATACAATAAACACTCCGGAGATCCCGAAACGCGGAACGGATATAACGCAATACGCGGCTTTTGCGTCCGACAGCATTGCCAACCCCTTTGCGGGGGGCGAAGTGCCGCGCACCTCCAACAGGATACGGGATTACCGCAGGATTCAAAACTGGGAGAATTATTTTCTGTGTTCGGCTATATGTTCGGCAGGCAAAAAGCTCGGTTCGGATATTGACGATTTTCATTTTTACGCCAATCT
>JAQVWU010000309.1 GCA_028709565.1 Eubacteriales bacterium | reverse complement strand
TTACCTCGTGCACGATTTTAAGCTTCTCATTCAAAAAAACCTTGCACTAATTATATCATGTTTTACTCAGTTTAGCAAGTGAATTAACTACTTTTCTATAACTTTTAATATGTTTCAGTTAACCCTACTTAAAGCGATAATAACTTGTTTTTCGCAGGCATATAAGTCATAAAAAACTACGGATGTCCTGTCTTTTAAAAATCTTTTAAAATTAATGAGGTGTTTTAAATGAAAAGGCTGTTTTTTCTGCTCCTCGCCATCATGTATGCCGCCGCGGTTTCATGTTCTCCGGCTCAGACTGCGGAGGTTATCACGCCGGCCGTATCGGAGGAAACGACCGCCGATGAGAATGACCGTTCGGGGATAAAAGATTCGCTGCCCGATGACCTGGATTTCGGCGGCGATTTTGTCACTATATACAGTACAAGTCCCGGAACCCAGAATAATTACATCCAGGGATTTGAGGAACTGACCGGTGAGATTGTCGAAGATGCCGTTTACCTGCGCAACAGAAAGGTTGAGGAACGCCTGAACTACGTCACGGAGTATTTTGTCGCGACGCATACCTACGATAAGGTCGCGGCAGAGACACGCAAGCTTGTTCAATCTGGGGACACCACTTACGATCTGATAATAGCCGGCCAGTTCGGTCTGTGCCAGCTGGCTGCCGAAGGCATGTTTTTAAACGCGCTTGACAGCGAATATCTCGATTTTGACGCGCCCTGGTGGTGGTCGGATTACATGGAGGAGATCTCCATAGGGCGGGAGAAGCGATTTTTCGTCGTCGGCGATTATTTCCTCGATATGCTCTTGGGCGCGCGGGTTCTGTTCTTTAACAAACTGATCTACGGTAATTATTTCGGCGACCCGAATGACCTGTATATAGAAGTATCCGACGGCGGCTGGACAATGGACCGCATGACCGAAACGGTTAAAGCGGCATATCATGACCTCAACGGCAATGGTCAGACCGATGAGCCCGACCAATTCGGCTTTGTGACATATCTCACCTATTCGTCGGTTGACGCCTTTGTCTTCGCAACCGATGTGAAATTTACGACACGCGACGAAAACGGTCTCATCGAGCTCAATATGGTCAGCGACCGGGCGATTGCGCTGGCTGAAAAGCTGCTGGAGATATTCTACAACGAAGGCAGTTATATATATCCCGGCCCCGACAACGTGGCAAAATTTACGGCGGGACAGTCGCTGCTGCTGGGCAATGTCTCGCTGGGTACGACAGCGGATCTGCGGGACATGACCGATGACTTCGGTATGATACCTTATCCGAAAATGGACGAATCACAGGAAAAATACGGGACGCTGATACATGATACCATGAATTTCGGGGTGTTCCCCATAACCACCCAAAAGTTTGAGATGATGGGAGCGGTGCTTGAGGCGATGTCGGCCGAATCCTACCGTTCGGTGGTTCCGGCATATTACGAGACCGCGCTGAAGATTAAATATACGCGGGACGAACTGTCCGCGCAGATGATCGATATCGTACATGATTCCATCCGAACCGACTTCACCTTTGTATATTATGCGTCATTGAATAACGCCGGTATGATATACCGCACGCTGGTTACCGATAAAAGCAGCGATTTTGTATCGACCTATACCAAACTTGAGAAAGGCGCGCTGAGTGCCCTGGATAAACTTATTACCGCCTATACCGAGAACAACTGAGCGTACGGATATTAAAACAGCTCCGGCAGAGATTTTGGTGCCGGAGCATATTTATGCCATATATCAGAAGATGTTAACCGGGTTCGCCCTTTTCCCAGCGGCGTCTCACTTCATCGAATACCTCGTCGGGGATTGGTTCATCGTTATAAATATTGTTTGAAACATACATGTCTCCGGCGGACTCGGGGAAGGTGCAGAAGGTATCTCCGCGGAAAGCGTCCCGTTCCTCTTTATTGCGCAGATTCGGAATGCGCTGGGGTGTATTGCCCTGTACTATTGAACGGTATCCGAGAATGCCGGGAATGCACATGTCGACGGCATCATAAACACCTATGGAGTTTTCCTTTGCGTCGGGGTCGCCGAGGATTGATTTTATAAAATAGTGGGTGGTGAAGAAGTCTCCGCCGCCGTGACCGGTTCCCGCGGCGTCTTTAATAACAAATTCGGGGACGTCAACCGCACGGTTGCCCCTGCCGTTTGCGTCCGGTCCCTCAATATATGAATGCAGCTCGCCGCCGACCTCTTTGAGCGCTCCGCGGTCTCCGTTTAACTGATAATTTGAGTGATGGGTATGCTTCATTCCGAAGTGCAGGCTCTTGACAAAGGCACCGTTTTCAAGGGTGAGAACTTCCATACCCAGCGTGCCCGACGCGGTTCCCAGCTTTCGCATGAAGGGCATATTGGGTGTTTCGAACCCGACCACCTGTACGGGACGGAGTCCTGTAGAGAAAAGTATCGGACCTATGGAATGCGTGCAGTAAAAGGTCGAGGGCATGAGATTGCGCCAGTGATTGCGTTCTCCGTATGTTATCTGGGGCCAGATGGACGAACAGTCATGCACATATTCGCCCTCGGCATACATGAGTTCTCCGATATCACCGCGCCTGTAACGTTTTCTCATTTCATAACGTACCGGCGTATAGCAGTAGTTTTCGGCATACGCGTATACCTTCCGGGTTCGCTCTACCGTCTCAATCAGCGCTACCGCCTCCGCCATGTTTGCGCATGTAAGGCATTCGGTCATGATATGTCTGCCGCTTTCCAGCAGCCGCATACCGAAGGTGGCGTGTTCGTGCGCGTAATTGGCGAGAATGACCGCGTCCATATCGTGGTTTATAAAATCGTCAAACCGTTCGTAATATGTGACGTTGTAAAGCCCGGCTGCCTCCGCCTGCTTTCGGCAGTTGTCCAGCAGCGGTTTATATTTATCGCATACCGCCACAAAAACCGCTTCCGGATGGTTAAGAAGCTGATGTATGGCGCTCATTCCGCGCCCCGCTCCGAATACCCCTATTTTTAATTTCGACATAGCTTGTTTACCGTACCCTTTCCGTAAATCAGTAAATATATTATAGCATATTGTTTATATTAATTACCTTAAAAAATAAAAATCCGCATGTTGATTTAGCGTGTTGTTTATGCTATACTGACCTGTAAATTAAATAATAATAAGTGATAATATATAAAGGATCATATCATACTGTTATGAATAGCACAAATAAATCTTCACGCACTCTTATGGCTATGCTGTGGATTGCTTATGCCGCGATTTATGTCGGCAGAAAGAATTTTTCCGTATGTATGGCGGGCATGATTGCCGACGGAATCATTGATAAAGTGGTGGGCGGGGCAGCCGGGACCGCTTTTCTTGCCGTATACGCGTGCGGTCAGCTCGTACACGGAATAATCGGCAACCGGGTATCTCCGAAGCTGATGATTTCGGTGGGATTGTTCGGCGCCGGCGTCGCCAATGTTTTAATGGGTATGGCGGTTACCGGGAGCACGGTGCCCCGGATATGGGCATTATGCGGTTTTTTCGCTTCGATGCTGTGGTCATCGGTGGTGCGGTGTATATCCGAATGGATGCCCGAAGACAGACAGGCATCGGCCGGTGTTTATATATCGGTGACGCTGCCGGTGGGTTCGATTGTTTCTTATATTGTCTGTTCGGTTATGATGCGTTATTTCGGCTGGCGGCAGGCTTTTTTCGCCTGTGCGTTTATCCTGTTCGCTGCCGGTGTTGTTTTCCTGTGCGGGTTTACGGCGATTCGCCATTATATCAAAGACGCCCGGGCCGTTAACCGTAACCGCCGCGAGGCGTTATCGGAGAGCAAAAAAGACGGCTCCGCCGACGTCCGCGCCGGCGGAAAATCATACGGTATTGTCGGTATGTTTTTGGCAACCGGTCTGATCTGTGTCATCGGCGGTATATTATTCAACGGTATTTTCAAGGACGGCCTTGATTTATGGGTTCCCACC
>JAQVWU010000023.1 GCA_028709565.1 Eubacteriales bacterium | reverse complement strand
GTTTGAAATCAATATAAGACAGGGGCGCAGCAATTATTATGTCACCGCGTCAGGATTTAATATAGCGCGCAGTGTTGTTGAGGATTACGTGGATAACAAGGCGTATGACGGTTGTCATATAAATAAAAATGAAATATACTGGCGATATATTCCGGACAGCATAGTCTTCAGATATACCGACGCCGCGTTATGCGAAAGGGTAAAAAGACTTATTAAAGCTAAAAAATCCTTTTCATCTATGAGGTATGCACCCGATCTGCGGTTCAATTTCAGAAGATGGTTATTTGTGATATTGCATGAATTCCGTCACATAGGCAAATATAAAAAATATTACGATTATAGCGGCAATAATAACCATGGAGAGGTGAAAAATAAATGATTCTGGGCGGTGTAAATGTAGACAGAATTGTATGCGATTCACGACAGGCAGGCGCGGATACGGCGTTTGTCTGTCTTACAGGTTCGATAACCGACGGGCACCTGTACGCGCTGTCGGCTTATAACGCGGGTTGTCGTCTTTTTATATGCGAATATGAGGTTGAATTGCCTTCGGACGCGGTTTGTTTGCTTGTATCCGACACCCGTATTGCGCTTGCGGCGCTGTCCGCCGAAATATACGGTCACCCGGCAAGCCGGCTTAAGCTGGTCGGTGTAACCGGAACAAAAGGGAAGACCACCGTGGCGTATATGCTTTATAAAGCGTTAAACAAAGCCGGGCGAAAGACCGCGCTGATAGGTACCAACGGTATATTTATTGAAGACCGTCATATTCCTGCGATTAACAGCACCCCCGAAAGCTGCGAGCTTCACCGCCGTTTTGCCGAAGCAGCTGACTGTGGTACGGAATTTGTAGTTATGGAGGTTTCATCGCAGGCATATAAAATGAGCAGGGTTTACGGCATAAAATATGACATCGGTGTATTTACCAATCTTTATCCGGACCATATCGGCGGAGCCGAACATGCGGATTATGATGAATACCGTGACTGTAAAGCCGCTTTGTTTGCCAATTCGATTCACAGTATATTAAATGCCGATGACGCCGAATGTATATATATGGCTGACAGAGCGTCCGGAACGGTTTCATATTATTCCATAGGAAATTTAAGCAAGCCTTATAAATCAAGGTTTACCGACAATTGGGCATTAACGGAAACCGTATACGAGATACGAGCGGGAAATGACAACAGTATACCCGGTGTAAGTTTTAAACACCGGGAACTGATATATAAGTTGAAAATTCCGGGTATATTCAACGTCTCAAATGCGGCTGCTGTTATCGCGGTCTGTGATAAACTGGGAATCGACCGGCATACGGTTTCAAAATCATTGGCTGAAACAACAATAAAAGGCCGCTTTGAACGGGTTGACGGGATAAGCGATCGTATTTTTATTATTGATTATGCTCACAACGGCATAAGTCTGGCAGGCGCTCTGGAAACCCTGCGCGCATATAACCCAAAACGTTTAATATGCCTTTTTGGTTCGGTAGGCGGCAGAACCATGCTTCGCCGGATTGAAATGGGCGAAGCCGCGGGTAAACTTGCGGATTTTTTGATTATTACCTCGGATAACCCTGATAATGAAAATCCGCTGGATATCATGGAAGATATCCGGCGGGGTGTGGGAGATTGTCCGCATGTTTGCATAGCGGACCGTTTTGAAGCCATTGAGTTTGCCGTTAAAAACTCAATGCCCGGCGATATTATATTGTTCGCCGGAAAAGGTCATGAAACCTATCAGCTCATAAACGGTGTGCGTGTGCCGTTTTGCGAACGCGAAATAATAAAGTCAGGCGTACAAAAGTATCTGACAGCAAACAAAATATACAGTAATTAGCTTTTTAAGATTTTATCAAATTCGTCAAATACGGCTGTTTTCTCCTCTTCGGCAGCTATTACAAAAACTACATACAGTCCCGCCGATTTTACTTCGGCGGCGTTTATTTTTGGCATTTCTTCCGGCAGGTAATTAAAATTCTGCCAATTTTCATTCAGCATATCCAGATAGTTTTTTATGGAGTCGGCAACCGCTTCCGTTTTATTCGCGGCGGTGACCTTGAATATACCGTATTGATCTACCTCGGTACCGGTTGTCTGTATCTTTAATATATATTCCGAGATGTCATCGGTATTCAATCCAAGCATTCCGGAGATATAATCATCATCTACAGCGGTTAATTTGGCTCCGTTTGATAATAACGGTTCAAATCTGCCGGCAAATTCTTCGGCGGAGATATCATCATTCAGCCGGTTGTTTTCCGGAACGTTATCGCTCGCTTCAGTACAGGTAACCAGCAGGAACGCTGCAGCCGTAAAAACAAACAGGAAAAAACATAGAAAAAACGTATTTTTCTTAAAAACAGCTTTCACATCTTTCATATCTTTTATATCTTTCTTAACTTTTGAAACTTTCGTATATTAGGGATCCGCTTCCTCATTTGTCTGTGATGTCTCTTCTGCTTCCGGCGGATATGCGTGAGTACGCAGATACTCCAGTTCGATACCGAAAGAGATTTCGTTTAAATGCAATCCGTCTCCGTTATGATATTCCTCCGGCAGATAACCGTCGGAGCCGATAAGAACGGAAGCCGTGTTTGCGTATTTAACACCGGTGTTTTTCGCAATGTCCGCAATCCAGACATTTGCCGCAACGATTTTTTCGTTGTTTATCGATTTTTTGTTAACATAGGATTGAGCCAAAGGGAATATCGACTGTAATATTATTTTGGTAACGGGACTTGCTTCCTGAATCAATAAAATCAGTTTGGTATATTCCGACTTGAAATATGACTCGTCCATAAAAGAAATGCCGTTAATGCCGAGTGTGATTACCAGAATATCCGGTTTGCTTTTCTGAACCGCTTCGGTAATGATTATTTCGCTGCCGTCTTCAGGATATAATATTGTTGAAAAGGTGGCGTATGACAGGGTGAGCGTGCCGCTTACGGGAGTCCAGACTTGATTTGTGTCCTTCCCTCCCGGCAGCATGCCGTATCTTTTCAGGCCGTATGTTGTAGAATCCCCCAAAAATACTATTCGGTTTATATAATCGTCACCCATATCTTCGGTCGGAGTAAGTACAGTATCAGGATACATTGACTCAATATCCTGTAATGTTTTGACAAACGGCGATACGGTATTGTTATCAGCTTCCGTTTCCGGCGGTTCGGTTATATGCTCCGCTTCCGATTCGGTTGCGGCAGCCGATTCTGATTCAATTGCGGCTTCGGTTGTATTTATCGGCCTTTTATCACTTGCTTCTCCCGTATCGACTTTGTCAGCTGTATGGGCTGTATCTGCATTATCGGTTTTAAATAAAAACTCGGTCATTGTCAAAAGCACTGTAACAGCAGCCAGAATTATCACGATTGCGGTTGTAACGGAATATGCAATTTTTTTCGAATTGCCGATTTTCGTGTTATAATCCATACCGGGACCTGCCTTTATCAGTTGAATTGTTTTTTATATTTTCCTTTTTGTTCGCTGCTTCGTTTTACAATTCCGCGTATAAGCAGTATAACGGAAGCCGTAAAAAAATATATGACGGAAAAAACCACAACTATCAAAAACGCACCGGCTGAATTATCATAATCGGCAATAAATACAAGAAATATACCTATGAATGAAAAAACTGTTCCGAGGTAATGTATTAATATTTTGAAAAACATATTAATTTTCTTATAGCGGAATATATTGCCCAATGCCGCCATTATGAGCGAAAAAATCCATATACCGGTCATGGCAATAAAGGAAGGTGCCCAGGCCGGGTTCATAGTGATATAAACCAGTGCAGTAACTGCGAATATCGACAGGGAAAAATACATGCATGCGGGATAAATAAAATAATACAGGACCTTTCGCAGCGGATTAAAATTATTTGACATCGATAAAATCTCCGAATGATATTTTGAACCGGTTTACAACACTTGACTGCGCGTTTATATATTTTTGTGAACCGTTTGCTATGGCATCTTTTCGTCCTTCAAGCGTACATGACGCGGGCTCAAGACCCATAACGTAATTCCCGGAACCGAACATACGCCATTGAACAACGCGGTCAAGAAATCCGTCTGATGATTCAAACGCTATTCTGACTGAGGTATTAATATCGGGGTTATCTATTCCGACTATATTTTCGCTCAGGAAGTGGTAATAACACATTTCCTCAAAATCATCTGACGGCGGATAAACAGCGCGCCAATTTTCAATATCTTCTTCAGCGTGTTTGTTTCGCGGCAGCGTTGTGACAGCCGGTATAAAAGGTATTGCATTTTCGGATAGCAACGGGAAACCTATATTAAAATGATACAAAACAGACAGTGGCTCGCGTTTATAACCGGCATTTGTAATGGTATCGCAAAATTCTATAACATCGCAGCCCTGTTTACAGGTTATTGAGCGTTTTAATGTCAAATTCGCCCCGAATATTACGGCTTCCCGCATAACACCCGAGAGCGTTGCCGTCATACCGTCGTTCGCAATATCAACGCAGACATTTTCAGCCGGGGTGTTCGATATTCTGCCGTGCAGAGACAGATCGGAATCTGTGTTGTCGGTATTTCCAATGTTCTGAAGTCCGCAGGTACAAAGAAATCCACCGCCGAAACTGCGAAGCCATTTTGCGTTCACATCGTTATAAAAAGCGGGAGCGACGACACCGGAAGGCGTAAGAAAAGACATATTGCGGTTTTTATACCGTACGGTATAGATATCGAATCCACGATCAGGCAATACGGTAAAGTGCAAATTTGCGCCGTTCCATATGTCTATAGCCGAAACACCGTCGGATTTTCCTCCGGATAATTTATACTGACATACATCAAACAGCTGTGATGTATTGCTTATATATTTATGTGTCATAAATATTCGTCACCCCTTCTTTGATTATTAAATATTGATTACAATTGATTACATAGTATTTCCATTAGTATAACATAACATTAATATCGATTACATATATAAAGGTTGACAATTTGTTAAAAAAAATATATAATATAATATAATATTGCTTATTTACTGAAGGAACGGTATATCCAATGAAAAGACGGGAAGCGCGTGAAATTGCTTTTACACTGATATTCGAAATCGGATTCGGGGATGACAGCCGCAGTCTAAATGAAGTCTATACGCTTGCGGCTGAATGCCGTGAATTTGAAGAAGATGAGTATATAAGTCAGGTGTTTTTTGGAATAAAAGAGAAACTGCCCGAGATTGACGCAAAAATCGCCGCTCATTCGGTCGGATGGAAGACAGAGCGTCTTTCAAGGGTTTCTCAGGCGATTATGCGGTTGTGCATCTACGAAATGTTGTTCCGTGAGGATATCCCGTATAATATTGCGATTAATGAAGCGATAGAACTGGCGAAAAAATACGATGATGAAAACGCTCCTAAGTTTATCAATGGCATAGTTAATACCGTTGCCGATAAAGAGGGGCTGAAAAAAACAGAATGATATATTTAGGTCTGGATACCAGCAATTATACCACATCCATGGCGGTTGCGGATGACAATTCAATCATATACAATGAAAAAATATTGCTTAATGTGGATAAAGGCAAAAAAGGACTTCGACAGAGCGACGCGGTCTTTGCTCACGTGAGAAATATTCCGGAACTTGCGGGGCGAATCGGGAAATTAAAGTTTACGGCTATAGGTTACGCGGCTTATCCGCGTGATGCCGCTTCTTCATACATGCCCTGTTTTGAACCCGGATTATCGGCAGCCCGTTGTATGTCCGCGTTGTTCGGGATTCCTTCATACCCTTTTTCTCACCAGGCGGGACATATCGCCGCGGCCGTTTATTCCGCCGGCGCCGAAAAATTAAAAGAAGCCCCCTATATCGCGTTCCATGTATCTGGCGGAACGACCGAATTACTATATATAAAAGAAAGAAAAATTTTGCCGGTCGGACGGTCGCTGGATTTGCATGCCGGTCAAGCCATTGACCGTATCGGCGTAATGCTGGGACTGGCATTCCCCTGCGGAGCCGAACTTGAGAAACTCGCAGGTCATATAACGCCGGTAAAACCCCAAATATGTGTAAAAGGTCTTGACTGTAATCTGTCAGGACTTGAGAATCAGGCGGCGCATATGCTTAAAAAAGGCTGTAAACCCGAAAAAATCGCGGCATATACAATCGAGTTTATCAAACTTACCATAGATGCAATGACAGAAAACGCGCTGGAGCGATTCGGTCCCATGCCTGTCTTGTATGCAGGCGGAGTTATGTCCAACGGAATTATCAAAGAACATTTGAAAAGCAAATACGATGCCTATTTCGGTCAGCCGGAATATTCCTGTGACAATGCCGCAGGTATTGCTTTGCTTTGCAGGGACGTCTGCAATAACACCCGAAAAAACGAGGTTATTAATGCCAGATAAAGAAAACAAAATACTAACAGTAACCCAATTAAACGAATATATAAAATTTCTGCTGGATTCGTCGCCTGTTTTATCCGATATATATATCAAAGGCGAAATATCAAACTTCACAAACCATTACAGGACAGGACATCTGTATTTTACCCTCAAGGATGAGGGTGGATTGCTCAAGACCGTTATGTTCAGAAGCAGCGCGGAAAAGCTGAAATTTATGCCTGAAAACGGAATGCGGGTGATTGTCCACGGAAGGGTTGCAGTCTTTATACGTGACGGACAATACCAGCTATATGCCGATTCAATTGAACCTGACGGTATCGGTGCGCTGTATATTGCATATGAGCAGCTCAGAAAACGGCTGGAAGCGGAAGGTTTGTTCCGCGAAGACAGGAAAAGGCTGTTGCCTAAAATACCGTTACGTATCGGAATCATAACATCACCTACCGGCGCGGCAATCCGCGATATTATAAATATAACCGGGCGCCGCTTTCCGATGGCGGAGATAGTGCTTTTTCCTTCTCTGGTACAGGGTGAGGGAGCGGCAGCGCAAATGATTGCGGGTCTTGATTATTTTAATAAAACCGGAAGAGTTGACCTGGTAATTATCGGACGCGGGGGCGGTTCAATCGAGGATTTATGGGCTTTTAACAATGAAGCGCTTGCACGCGCGGTCAAAAATTCAAAAATACCGATAATATCGGCGATAGGTCATGAAACCGATTTCACAATATGCGATTTTGTGGCAGACCGGCGCGCTCCCACCCCATCCGCCGCCGCTGAAATTGCCGTTCCGGACGCGCAGGAGTTAAAGCGAAAAATCAACAACATTATAGGCCGGCTGGAATCACTTTTATCGCAGAATATAACAATACGCCGTCAGCGTCTGCGGCAAGCAGCCGATCGAAGGGTTTTAACTTCACCGGCGGCTGTTATCGATGACAAACGCATGATAGTCTTAAGTATCGAACGACGTCTTGAGTCGGGTATTAAACTGATATTGAGCGGAAAAAAGAATGATTTTATTCAATATACATCAAAACTGGAAGCGCTTAATCCAATGTCTATAATAATACGCGGTTATTCCGCTGTTTTCAGGGATGACGGAACTCTCATAAAAAGTATTAAACAAATCAGCCTGGGCGAACAATTTTATTTTAAAACGTTTGACGGTGAGATATCGGGAGAAGTAACAGAAATCAGGGAGAAATTATTAAATGAATAATTCACAGGAAAAAATTGATGACAAACTGAGTTTTGAATCGGCTTTGACGCGCCTCGAAGAGATTGTCAAGGCATTGGAGAGCGGAAACGCACCTCTTGACAACTCGCTGCTCATGTTTGAAGAAGGCGTTTCACTGGTTAAACATTGTAATAATAAACTGGATAATGCGGAACAGCGTATAAAGATTCTGATTGCGAAACAGGACGGAAGTTATGAAGAACAAGATTTCAGAAGCACTGATAAATAATTCGATACATATCGAAAACGCTCTCAGCGCTTATTTAGACAAAACCGACAGCCAATACGGTATATTATATGATGTTATGCGTTACAGCACACTGGGAGGCGGAAAACGAATACGTCCCTTTCTGACAATGGAATTTTGTCGGCTTTACGGCGGGAGCGAAGCGGCAGCAACGCCGTTTGCCTGTGCGGTTGAACTTATTCATAATTATTCGCTTACCCATGATGATTTGCCTTGTATGGATAATGACGATTACCGGCGCGGACGTCCGTCCGCGCATAAAAAATTCGGCGAAGCAAACGCTTTACTGGCAGGTGACGCGCTGCTGACATATGCTTTCGAAATTGCGTCGACAAATAAAGCGGTTAAACCCGAGACAGCTCTTGAAGCTGTGCGTATTATGGCTGCAGGCGCCGGGACCCGTGGAATGGTAGGAGGTCAACAGCTTGATTTAAACGGTGTGCATGGATCGTTTGATTATGATACGCTTCTCCGTATGAATACGATGAAAACGGGTGCTCTTATCCGTACTGCATGTTTACTCGGCTGTATTGCTGCCGGACAAAAAGATACGGATAAAGCGGCGTGTTTTGCGGATCGTTTAGGTTTGGCATTCCAAATTATCGATGATATTCACGATGAACACACAGAAGCGGATAAAATCACCTTTCTGAATTTCATGACCGTTGAAAAAGCGCGAAGTATAGCTAAAAAATTAACAGATGAAGCATGCGGCATTCTCGATGGGATAAAGGGAAGTGAAACCTTGAAGCAATTGGCGGTATATTTACTTCACAGGAACCATTAAAATCAATATAACGGATATTATACTTATTTAACTAAGGGATTATATATGTCAAAATTATCGGATGTCTTTTCCAATTATCCGTTAATATGTGCGTTGGTGAGCTGGATTATCGCGCAGGTGATGAAAACAATTATTTGGGTGATTCAAAATCGCAAATTCAACTTTGTTTCACTTGTTGCGTCCGGAGGAATGCCGAGTTCACATTCAGCATCTGTATGCGCGCTGGCAACAGCTGTCGGCAGATTAAGCGGATTTAATTCAGTGGATTTTGCGATTTCTGCCTTATTGGCATTTATTGTGATGTATGACGCGGCGGGAGTCAGACGTTCCGCCGGTGAGCAGGCAAAGATATTGAACCGTATAATGGAAGATATCGAACACGGAATAACCGAAAACATGCCAAAACGGTTAAAGGAATTAGTCGGACATACCCCGCTTCAGGTTTTTGCGGGAGCTGTTCTCGGTATTTTAATCGGTATATTATTAGATGTATTATTGCATTACAGCCAGTAAGTCCTGATGTATAAAATCGCTTATTAGCTATACCGATTTGGATTTGGTTATTAACGTATGAACGTATGAATGATTATTGACAGGTTAAATTATGATAAAAAAAATTGCCGTTATTCCCAACCGTGAGAAAGACCCGGATTTAATTTATACCAAACAGGTAGAGGAACGGTTGTTGTATCACGGATGTAAGGTTGTTGTTGATGATATAGAAGGGGCGGAGTGTGTAATAATTATCGGCGGAGACGGGTCGCTTTTACATGCCGCCAGGTATACCGCGCCGCTCGGAATACCCATGTTCTGCATAAACTTAGGCAGACTTGGCTATATGACCGAATTGGAAATAGACGAGCTGCCTATGATGGACGGTTTGTTTAACGGTAATTACACTGTAGAAGAACGTATGATGTTATCGGTTGAAATAATACGGGGAGAAGCTGTCATAGGACATATGAATGCTTTAAACGACGCCGTTATTTGCAGCAGCAAGGTTTCGCGTATGATTGATGTCAACCTGTTCTGCGGAGACAGTCTTGTGGGACATTATCGCGCCGACGGATTAATATGCGCCACCCCTACCGGTTCAACCGCCTATTCATTATCGGCAGGCGGATCCGTTATAGATCCGCAGGTAGGATGTATTTGTGTTACGCCTATATGTTCGCATTCACTGCGTGCCAAACCTATGATATTTAACGATCAGTCAATTCTTAAAATACAGGATAATCAAACGGCACACGGGAAACTTTTTGTCAGCGTTGACGGCGACGAACATTATTGTCTGGATAGGAATGATATGGTACGCATATCAAAATCCTGTATGACAACGCGTTTAATCCGATTGAAAAAAAATAGATTTTATGATATATTAAACAAAAAGATGTCGGAATAGAATCATTTTATTCTGTATTTCGGAGGTTGTTATATCCAATGAAGCATAAAAGGCAAAAAAAAATAATTGAAATTATCGCCTCATATGATATCGAGACGCAGGACGCTCTTATCGATAAACTACGCAGCTGCGGTTTTGATGTTACACAGGCAACAGTATCGCGCGATATTAAAGAACTGGGTTTAATTAAAGCCGCCGCAAAGGACAACAAATACAGATATGCCATTCCGTCGCTTCCGACACAGGAGAATAACCGAATATCAATTAAATATCGTAATATCATCCGTGAAGCTATCGTTCGAGTCGATTATGCAGAAAATATAGTCGTCATAAAAACATATGCGGGGATGGCTCAAGCCGCAGCTGCGGCAATTGACGGCTTCGGTTGGGATGATATTGTCGGCTGCATTGCCGGAGATGATACAATATTGATAATACTTCGCAGCGCCGACAAATCAAAGGAAATTTACCGGCGATTTCAGGATACCATCAACTTAAACTGATTAAACTGATTAAACTGAAATCGTTTTGGTTTAACCTATGTAAATCAGAGTTATTTTAGTTATTGGAGGACAGCGTATGCTTGTTTCGCTTCATATTGAAAATATAGCTGTCATAAAAAAAATCGATATTGACTTTAATGAAGGATTTACCGTGTTAACCGGCGAAACCGGTGCCGGTAAATCAATAATCATAGACTCCATTAATATACTGCTCGGAGCTCGCCCATCACGGGAAATTGTACGGAGCGGTGAGGAGACAGCGGTTGTTTCGGGGTTGTTTTGTAATATTTCGCCCGCAAATATTTTATCGCTGTCTGAACTCGGTATTACACCGGATGAAGACGGTTCGATTTTTATTCAGCGGTCAATATCATCAGACGGCAGAACCAGCAATAAAATAAACGGCAGAACCGTTTCCGTTTCACTGCATCGCGAGGTAGGATCTCTGCTTATCAATATTCACGGACAACATGACAATCAAAAATTACTTGATGTTTCAAAGCATATTTATTACCTGGACAGGTATGCCGACAATGAATCGCTGTTGGAACATTATATCAAGAAATACGATAATATGGAATCAATAAAACGGCAATTGTCCGAACTCTATCGTGATGAGGATGAAAAAGAAAGAGCTGCGGATATGCTGCGTTATCAGATTAACGACATTGACTCGGCGAATTTAAAACAAAGCGAAGAAAATGATCTTGAAGCGCAAAAAAAACGGGTACAGAACATTGATAAAATCAACAAACAGGCTAAAACAGTCTACAGTTCATTATATGAAGGTGATAAGGGATTATCCGCTTGCCAGCAGATTGATCTCGCGATTAACGCTTTAAAACAAATTGCCGATATATTTGACGGTTTTGAAGAAATCCTTGATAAATTGGAAAATTATCGATATGAGATAGAAGATATCGCATTTCGGGCAAATGATTTGCTTGATGATGATATAAGCGACCCTTTAATCATATTGGACAAAATAGAATCAAGGCTCGACACCATTTCAAAATTAAAAAGAAAATACGGCGCTACAACCACTGATATATTAAATTTCCGCGAGAAGGCTGCAGTCGAACTTGAAGACATAGAGATGGCTGACGAAAAAATACATGATTTAAACGCTTCCCTGAAGGAAACGGAAGGGGAGGCAACCGAATATGCGGACAGACTGTCTGAATGCAGGCGGACGGCAGCGTCAAGTCTTTCCGACAAAATCACTGCCGAACTGGCTTTTCTTGAAATGTCCAAGGTTTGTTTTTCGGTAAATGTATGCCGTGTGCCGTTATCCCGTATTGGCGGCGATGAAGTAGAGTTTATGATATCCGCGAACCCGGGAGAACCTTTGAAGCCTTTGGGGAAAATTGCTTCAGGCGGTGAATTGTCACGCGTGATGCTCGCAATTAAAAGCGTTTTAGCTGACCGGGAACACACGCAGACCCTTATCTTTGATGAAATAGATACGGGAATCTCAGGCAAAATCTCTCACAAAATCGGCATAAAATTAAAGCAGATATCCGGATTATCACAGGTAATTTGCGTGACACATTCAGCCCAAATAGCCACGCTTGCGCATAACCATCTTTATATATCAAAAAGCGAATATAACGGTCGTGTGGAGACAACGGTTACATCGCTTGATTATGACGAACGTGTGAAAGAAATTGCCCGTATAATAGGCGGTTTGGAGATAACGGAGAGCCTGCTTGAGACGGTGACCGAAATGTTAAATATGTCGGAAAACTTTTAATACTATATTAATATAACAGGAGCATTTATATGAGTTTATTACAGGAATTTAGAGACCGGGAATTGCTTGCTCAGATGACAAACGAAGCAGAAATCGAACGTTTACTGGATAGCAAAGATATTACGTTTTATATCGGATTTGACCCGACAGCCGACAGCCTGCACATAGGACATTTTTTGCAAATGAAAATAATGGCGCATATGCAGCGCGCCGGTCACCATCCTATAGCTATATTCGGCGGCGGAACAGCGATGATAGGCGATCCGTCCGGCAAGAGCGATATGCGAAAAATGCTCACAAAAGAAATCATTGCGCATAATATAGAGTGTTTTAAACAGCAGATGGCAAAATTTATTGATATAGATGACGGTAAAGCGCTTTTTGTAAATAACGCTGACTGGTTATATAACCTGAACTATATAGAATTTATACGCGATGTAGGACCGCACTTTTCGGTTAATCGTATGTTGTCAGCGGAATGTTATAAATCTCGAATGGAAACGGGGTTGACATTCCTTGAATTTAACTATATGATAATGCAGAGTTATGATTTTTATCGCCTTTTTATGGATCACGGCTGTATATTGCAATTCGGCGGGGATGACCAGTGGTCGAATATTATAGGGGGCGTGGAACTGATTCGCCGCAAGACAGGGAAAGAAGCATATGGAATGACTTTTCGCTTACTGGAAAACAGCGAAGGCGTAAAAATGGGAAAAACCGAAAAGGGAGCAATCTGGCTTAACGCGGATAAAACCCCCCCGTATGATTTCTATCAGTATTGGCGCAATATTAACGACGCCGATGTAATTAAATGTATGAAAATGCTTACTTTTATGTCTCTTGATGAAATATCACAATATGCCGAACTATGCGGAAGCGATATTAACGAAGCAAAAGAAAAACTGGCATATGAACTGACGAAATTGATACATGGTGAAACGGAAGCGGATAAGGCTCTGTCCACCGCGCATGATGTTTACGAGGGCGCGGGTTTTTCGGATGATATGCCTACAACGGTTTTAGACGCAGGTGATTTCATCGATAATAAAATAAAAGTAGCGGAAATGTTGGTAAAATCGAAATTGGCGTCGTCAAAAACAGAAGCGAAAAGACTTATTGTTCAGGGTTGTGTATTTATATCAGACGACAAAGTGGAATCGTTTGACAGTTCACTTGATACAGACTTATTTACCGAAGGAATAATATTAAAAAAAGGTAAAAAGGTTTATCACCGATTTATATTATCATAATATCGGAATATTATAAATTGTCATGATATATAATGATTATGATTCTGCAATATTTTAATTGAAGGGATTAACTGCCGCTCAATGTATAAATATAAATTACTCGATGAGCTACTCGGTAAAGACGGGCGGTATAGCTTTAAACGAGACGGACTTTTATCCGAATGCTGTACTTTTAAAATCGGAGGAGCTGCGGATTATATTATATATCCGAATTCGGCTGACGCGCTTATTAAACTGATTACCGTTTTATGTGATAATGAAATAAGACATACTGTCTTCGGGAACGGAAGCAATGTACTCTTTCCCGACGACGGTTATCGCGGTGTGGTTGTTTTTACGCGTTATCTTAACGATATAGTCATTAAAAACGATTTACTGTGTGTCCACAGCGGAACACTACTGACGCTGGCTGCCGTTTCTGCTTTTAAAGCCGGACTGAAGGGTATAGAATTTGCATACGGTATTCCGGGCAGCTGCGGCGGCGCGGTCTATATGAACGCGGGCGCGTTTGGCGGGCAAATGTCGGATATAGTTATTGCCGGTTCCTATTATGACCCGGCTGAACGCAAAATTGTTGAAATAAACGATAAAGATCATCATTTCGGATACCGTCGCAGTCTTTTTACCGGTACGGATCTGATTATTATTACATCATCATTTAAATTGCAGCAGGATGATCCGGCTTCGATTAAAGAGCGCATGGATATTAATATGAGGCATCGTGTGAAAAATCAGCCTCTGGAATATCCGAGTGCCGGCAGTATTTTTAAACGATATCCCGGCTATTATACTTCAAAATTAATCGAAGAAGCGGGATTGAAGGGCAAACAGATCGGAAGAGCCCAGGTTTCAACCAAACACGCAGGTTTTATTGTGAATCTGGGCGGAGCAACAGCCTCTGATGTTTTATGTTTAATAAATATAATAAAAGAAACTGTTTATAAAAAATACAGCATTAATATAGAATGTGAAATCAAATTAATCTAATTTGATTTATAGCGGAGTTTATGATGAATAATTCATTTTCCCGTGAAACCAAAAACAAACTTTGCGAAATTAAGACTAAATCGGTATGTTGCCGCAGAGCTTTGCTTTGCGGTATCTTAATATACCGTCAGCCTCAGGAGAACACGGAAATAACTCAGCTTACAGAAAAATTGAAAGCTGAGTTTATCGATACACAGTATGATATATACCTTTCCGAAAGGAAGGATCTCTTTAAATGTGATAACTGCCCGCGGACCTTTTTACGCGGAGTGTTTCTGTCATGCGGAATGATAACTGACCCTTCAAAACTATATCAGCTGGAACTTACCATGCCTGATGACGGCAGCGCAGAAGATATGACGCAACTGCTTGAAGAATGCGGCTTCCTGCCGAAGATAACAAAAAGACGCGGGTTGAATATTATATATTTAAAAGATCATGAGGCGGTTTCGGATTTTCTCATATTAATCGGAGCGCAAAATGCTTCTTTTGAACTTATAAATAATAAAATACGTAAAGAATTTCGCAATAACGCGAATCGCCAGACAAACTGTGACGCGGCTAATATCACCCGCACGGTCAGCGCAGCCCATTATCAGATTGAAGCGATAAACGATTTAAAGCGGCGGGGCGCTTATGAAAGCTTATCTTCGGAATTGCTGGAAACGGCAAAATTACGTATAGAAAATGCGGACGCTACATTAAGCGAACTTGCGCATCTTCATCATCTGCCGATAACAAAATCCGGTGTCAACCATCGGTTGAAAAAAATCGTTAACCTGCGCAATGAACTGACAGATAAAGAACAGACAAAAAATAACAAGTTAAATTAATGTAAAATTAATACGGATAAAAATAAATATTTTAGAAAGTGATGGGTTTCTATGTCCGGTTTCGTTCATCTACATTTACACAGTGAATACAGTCTGCTGGACGGCGCTTGCCGTATAAAAGACATACCGAAAGCAGCCGCGGAAGCCGGACATTCCGCCGTCGCTATAACCGATCACGGCGCGATGTTCGGCGTTGTGGAATTCTATCGTGCCTGTCATGAAGCCGGAATTAAACCGATTATCGGCTGTGAAATATATTGCGCCTCGCGTACATACCGGGATAAGACGCATGAGCATGATTCTGAAAACTTCCACCTTGTGCTACTAGTAAAAAATGATACAGGTTATAAAAACCTGATAAAAATCGTATCCACCGGCTATACCGAAGGTTTCTATTCAAAACCGCGTGTGGATTTGGATGTATTGCGCCTGTACAGCGAAGGAATTATCGCGCTCTCCGGTTGTATGAGCGGCCGTATTCCTCAGTTTATTATAAACGATGATTTCGAAAACGCCGAAACCTATGCTCTGGAATTGATGTCGATTTTCGGTGAAGGCAACTTTTATATTGAATTGCAAAATCATGGGCTTGAACTTCAGGACAAGGTAATAAACGGGCTTATCGGCATCTCCGAAAAATGCGGTATACCGATGGTGGCGACAAATGATGTACATTATTTAAAACAATCGGATGCCAATACCCAGTCGATGCTTATGTGTATACAGACGAATACTGTCATCACCGACGGAAGACCGCTCGGCTTTGCAACCGATGAATTTTATTATAAATCCACTCAAGAAATGACCGCGTTGTTTGGCAAATATAAAAATGCTTTGGAAAATACGGTTATTATTGCGAATATGTGTGAGTTTGATTTTTCATTTGATAAATTATATCTTCCTCAGTATAAATCGGATAGCGGATTATCACCGGAAAAACAATTGAAAGAACTGGCGTTCGGCGGGTTGGAAGACAAACTGAACAGCGGTCTTATTGTTTATACCGATGAACACGATGCGGATGTATATAAAAGCCGGATTATTTATGAATTGTTTATTATTAACCGAATGGGCTATAATGAATATTTTTTAATTGTCTGGGATTTTGTTAATTACGCGAAGACAAACGGAATACCGACCGGTCCCGGCAGGGGATCCGGCGCCGGCAGTCTTGTGGCGTTTTTAATCGGGATAACCGATATAGATTCCATAAAATACAATCTGCTCTTTGAAAGATTTTTA
>JAQVWU010000022.1 GCA_028709565.1 Eubacteriales bacterium | reverse complement strand
CTCATCAAACAGCGGCGACAGCCGCTGCGGCTCACCGAAATCCGTATATTGAGTCGCGCTCAGTTTTAACGTATATTCCAAAGCTTTAAATAACCTCCCTGAGATACATTAAGCGTTGTTTTTCACAATCAGTAAAAATAATTACATAATAATTTCGGTAAGTCTTGCGCTAATTATCAAAACGTGATACAATTACATACAAAATCAGGATTTCTTCCGGAAGCTGAGCCGGATTCACAACAAAGGGAAAGGATGAGAACTACGACTTTACGTAATAAGATTTTTATCGGCATATGCGGCAGTTTCCTGCTTTTGGTGATGATAGCCGCTCCCGTGAGGCGTTTTTTGGTGTTCAAAGGCATTGTGCCCGACATGAACGTAGGCAACATCATCGAGGTGGACAAGGTTTACGACAACGACGCCTTTATGGGCCGATTCTTCAATGCCATTGAGGAAGGCAAACGGAACATCACCGACATTTATACAAATTACATACCGCTGTATCTGTCGGTAACAACCGCTACCACCGGGATAAAGAACACTCTGAACGAACCCATGACTCTATGGCTTACCGAAAAGGGTTATGACCTGCTGCAGACGGAAGCGGTGTCCGCGGAGGAAACGCAGGATACGGCCGCGGCGGTATCTTCAGAAACCGATACCGACATTACCGAAGAAAGTCCCGTGCCCAAAGAGCCCGTCTTCCTCGCCACAATGCGGAGTAAAGACGGTCTTCACCGATATTATACAATCAAGGCGCAGATGCCGGACGGAAGCAATTATGACCTGCTGACCCGGGTACCGGCTGAATCGGGTACAGCGCTGCGCCGCAGGATGGAAAATCAGGTGGATAAATTCAATAAGTTTGCCGAAGCCGCCGAAGGGTACGGCGCAAACGTCTATGTTTATATGGCGACATGCCTTGAGGACACGGCACTTGCCGACAAAATATTCCCCAATGAATCGCATAACAAACTGCTCACCTCATATATTGATTCTCTGTCGCCGCTCATTCAGTTCGGCAGTGTGAAGGTAGATACGATTGAGGATAAAATCACAAAATTTTACCTGACCGACCACCACTGGAATACCGAGGGCATACTCGAAGCGTATCGTGACCTTGTGTCCATGATGCGGGAAAACCACGATGATTTCAGCGACATGCTGCCCTACGAAATCCGCACCGTCGACGGATGCCTGTATTACGGTTCATATGCTACGGCGATGTCCAGCTACAATTTCGGCGACCCGTTCAGCTTCGCGGATTTTGACCTGACCGCCCATGACCTGACAATCGAGACAGGTGTGCCTTACGGCGGAACGACAACCAGAGAGGAATCAAAGGAAATATATATGTCGGGGAACTGGAATACCGCGCTGACCTATACGCACTATATTTCCTTTTATCGTATCGCAAATAAAATAGTTTATCCCGAAAACAAAACGGGACGCAACCTGCTTATGGTATGCGACTCATACTCGCCGCCGATGATGGAAATCATCGCCTACCATTATGACACCTCTTATTTTCGCTATATCGACTCCAATCAGAATCTGACGAATATTAACCTTGCGGATTACATAGCCGAGAACAACATCACCGACATAGTAATCATGCAGATGGGCACGCGTTTGCTGTACGACCTTTACGGCGATTCGCTTTATGGTTTTATACTCGGTTAGTTCCTGTAAATATTGACCTGTGAGGTTTACATATGATATTTGCGTCGCTGGAATTTCTGTTCGCGTTTTTGCCGCTGTTCTTTATCTTTTATTATATTGCCGGACATTTCCGGGGTGTATGCGGCAAAAACCTGATGCTCTTTATCTTTTCCCTGATATTCTACGGCTGGGGCGAACCGGTATACATACTGCTGATGTTCTACTCCACCATGCTTGACTATACCTGCGGTCTGATGATATATAAGCATAACAGCCGGGGCAACATGAGAGCCAAAAAGGCATTCCTGTGGGCCTCGATGATAGGCAATCTCAGTCCGCTATTCATATTCAAATATCTGGGATTCACAACGCTCACGCTCAATTCGCTGCTGGGATTCACCGGTTTATCGATACCGGTAATCGAGCTGGCGCTGCCCATAGGCATCTCCTTTTACACCTTTCAGACCATGTCCTACTCCATTGACGTCTATCTGGGCAAGGTTACGCCGCAGCGCAACGTAATCAACTTTGGCGCCTATGTTGTCATGTTTCCGCAGCTTATCGCCGGGCCTGTCGTCCGGTATGAAACGATAGCCGCCGAACTTAACGAGCGAACCGAAACTACGGAGGATTTTGCCATCGGGCTGCGCCGCTTTGTCTGCGGTCTGGCCAAAAAGACACTGATTGCCAATACAATGGCGGCGGTAGTTGATTCTCTGTTCTCCTATCAGCCCTCGGAACTGGGTTTTCTCGGCGCGTCGGTCGCGGTGCTTGCCTATACATTCCAGATATTTTATGACTTTTCCGGTTATTCGGACATGGCTATCGGTATGGGCCGTATGATGGGCTTCCACTATCTTGAAAACTTCCAGTATCCCTATATTTGCACAAGCGTCACCGACTTCTGGCGCCGCTGGCATATTTCCATGTCCACCTTTTTTCGCGACTATCTCTATATACCGCTGGGAGGCAACCGCGTATCGTTGATAAAATGGATTCGCAACATGCTGGTCGTTTGGTTTTTGACCGGTTTGTGGCATGGCGCCGAGTGGAGCTTTGTGATATGGGGGCTTTACTTCGGCCTGCTGCTGATATTTGAAAAGTTGTTCCTGCTCAAATATCTGCAGAAGTTCAGGATTCTCAACCATGTATGGTCGCTGTTGTGTGTGGTCTACGGCTGGGCTATCTTCCGGTGCGAAGAAGGGGTAGGACAGCTTGCGCAATTTACCAAAGCGCTCTTGGGGGGGTACGGCTTCCAGGGCACCGGCGATACCCCTGCCGTCCTGCTGCTGCAATACTCCGATTTCAATACCGTATTTGTCATCATGTTTATCGCCGGTATTATTTTCAGCATGCCGGTAGGCAACTTTATAAACAAGAAGATAACAGCGCTGAAGGAAAGACGGGAGCTCACCGCCCAACGGGTCCTGCCCTACGCCGGCGACGCGGCCCTTGTCATGCTGCTTATATTATGTACCGTGCAGCTTGCCCTCGGAGCATACAATCCGTTTATATATTTCCGGTTCTGAGAACAATTATATATCTATAAATCGATATGTATCGACTCCGACAGTATCTTTTGTATATCGAGCGCGTCAACCTCCCGAACCATAATGTCCTGTTTAACAGCCAGGACTGCCGCCGCGCCGGCGGCTTCGCCGATTCCCACACAGATGGGCATAACACGGAAGTTGGAATGCGCCATATGGGTGCCCGAGAAGAGCAGCCCGTTCAGGCTCTCCGGAACTAGACAGCCGTACGGTATGGTGTAACCCTTTCTTTGCTTAAAATGTTTTTGAACGCCCGTTCTGTCCAGCCCCGCGCCGGTTATATTGTGGACATCGAAATTGAAGTGCGCGCCCCTGACAACCCAGTCGGGAAACTGTCTGGCTTCCAGAATATCCTGTTCGGTGAGCACATACATGCCCCTGAAATGACGTGTTTCCCGTATCCAAAGCATGGAGGCGGCGCTGATTATATAGCAGTTTTCGTATCCCGACACAAATTCGCGCAGGAAGGCGGCAATCGGTTCCATCTGGCTGCGGCAGATTATTTCACCCCGTGTAAGGTCTTCCGCCTTTGTACCGTCCACACCGGTGACACTGGTCATGTTGCAGGTCACAATCCCCGGCAATGTGGTCCGGTAGAGCAGCACATGACCGGCGGGGTGGGGCAGATGTTTGCGCGCCAGTTCCTGCAGTTCACCCTTGGGCGTTTGATATGTATCTTCAAAACCGCCCAGAAAAACCGCGCGCTCCCGCCCGGGCAGCCACGTCACCGTCACCCGTGGCGTCCACCACAACCTTCGACATAAACGCTCTGGGGCCGCTTTTGCTCTCGGTAACAATCCCGGTGACAGCGCTGTTTTTAACTATGGCACCGCACACCAGCGTATATAACAAAAGCTCGATACCGGTATATCACGTTTTTCCTCCGTGTAAAAAATCACAATCACCTCCGATTATACTATAAGACCAAAATATCGACAGATTGGAGACTGCATGAAACTGACAAGAAAATCCCCGGTGTCACTGGGCATCAGACCGTCCGCTATACTCAATATGGTACGCCAATGGGACAAAAACGGCGGACTTCATTCTTTCATGGTTATCAGGCACCGGGCGGTCGCGGCGGAAGGATGGTGGGCACCCTACTCACCGAATAAAACCCATATGCTCTATTCGCTGTCAAAATCCTTTACATCAATAGCGGTCGCTTTCGCGGCATATGAGGATCTGCTTGATTTTGACGCGGCGGTAATTTCGTATTTTCCGGAATATGAGCGGTTACCGGAAATCGATTCCATGGTCCGTTCCGTTAAGATTAAGCATCTGCTGACAATGTCAACCGGTCATAATCCGAATGCCGACTTTATTTTTAATTACATAGACCCCATCGCGGCGTTTTTCTGCTCAAAGACCGACTGCGAACCGGGCACGCGTTTCGGTTACAATACCGGCGCCACCTATATGATATCCGCCGCGATTCAGAAGGTGACAGGCATCAAACTGATTGATTACCTCAAGCCCCGCCTGTTTGAACCGCTCGGTATCGAAGACATCACATGGGATGAATGCGCCCTCGGTGTAAACCTGGGCGGTACCGGGCTCAATGTAAAAACCGAAGACATTGCCAAATTCGGGCTTTTTCTGCTGAACCGCGGCAAGTGGGACGCAAGGCAGCTTATACCCGCCGGTTATATCGACCGGGCAACGGAAAAACATATCAACAACTGGACCGAAACAAAATACCCCCAACTGGATAAATTCAAATGTGAGGAACTGCCTGAGAGCGACTGGGCCCGGGGATACGGATACCAGTTTTGGCGCTGTGTTCCCGATGATGTATACAGGGGAGACGGGGCATATGGTCAGCTGTGTGTGATAATGCCCCGCCTGGATACGGTGATAGCCTGTACCGCCGGCCTGGGTGATATGCAGCAAGAGCTCAGGGTAATATGGAACAATCTTAACGATGACGCCTTCTTTGACGGCGTTTGTGATGACGAATCGGAAATTGCCGCGCAGAAGGAGCTTGAAGAACTGACCGGCGGTCTGTCGCTTCCCGAGCCGAACGGCGACGATTTTGATTCGGTCCGCCGATACAGCGGCAATACATACCAACTCGGCAGCGATAAAACGGACAGTGTAAAGATTCTTTTTGAACACGACCGGGGAACAATTATATTTAACAAAAACGGATATTCGGTGCCGGTCTGCGCCGGTTATAATTGCCGGCTCGACAACAAACCGAAAAACCCCGGATCCTTTTTCGGAAACCCCGGTGACAAATGCGAATGCTTCTCAGCCTCCATGGCGGCGTCCGGGGACACCCTCACCGTTGCCGTGGTATACACGCTCACACCGTACTCCGCAACATTCACACTGACATTTGACGGTCCGAGACTTTTTATGAAGGTCAACTGTCATCCGGGGGCCGCCCGGGAAGATTATACCGGATATCTGACAGTAAAAGCCGCACGCGATTAATCGTTAAATCAATCGTCAAACCTTTGGCCTGTCAACCCCAGTGTCAAGGCAGCCCTGACCGGCGCTTCTCCCGCGCTTATACATGAAAGGTCCGCGGTTATTGCTCCGGACGGAATTGCAAGTTTACCGGTAATATTGTCAACACCGCGACCGTTGCCGGCGGCGTCATAAATCACGGCGCCCTCTCCCGGGGTATATTCAAGGTATTCGGTGCTGTTAACAGTGCATTCAAAGGTAATCGCGCTGTTCCCCACCCTGACGGTGGGGTTTATTACCGGGTTTTCGATATGCCTTACCGCTTCGATGTCGCTCATTAAAACACCTTCGCAGGCACCGTGCAGATATACCTGAACATCGGTCAGTCTGTCGTAATTGACATTTGCCCGGTAAACCTCGTACAGCCCGTTTGATTTGTCAAAACTCAGGTGGTTGAATTCACCGTTGTCAATCTCAGCCAGAATAAACTCACGCCGGCCTTCGAAATCCAGTTTTATAAGATAATCCGAAACACCCGATTCATCCTGTGTCGCGCCCTTGAGCCGTATGCAAATCGCATCGCCGCTGTTGTTGCCCAAAACATTAACGCGAAGGGCCAGATTCGATTTTATGTCCCGTTCTTTGAATTGTACCGACAGGGGCTGATCGCGCAGAGGCTTTTGACCGTCAAACTCCATGAGCATTACGGGATATTCACCGTCAGACGATAATAAACCCTCGATTCGTACAAAAGGCTCCTGCTCCCCGAAGGGGTTGATTCCCGATACGGCACTCCTGCCCTCTTCATTTACGGCATGCAGTTTGCCCTTTAAATAATGCTTTTCATAAAATGCGTATTTTCCGCCGTCCGTTTCCTCCAGTCTGTATTCATATGTACCTTCTCTTATCCGGCGCTTGATTTCTTCAGAAAAATAACCGGATTTACGCAGCTTGCTGTAAACAAGATATCGCTCCATGTTTCTTTCAAGGGCGGGATATCTTTTCACACCGCCGGCCGTGAGACCGTTGTAGACGATACTGATGTTATACGCCAGCGCTATGGATCCCATAAAGTCGACATCATCGAAATATTTATATTTCACATTGAAATTGCCGGGGTAGCCGTAATTAACCGGATAGAAGTTGTACCATCCGAAGGTGGTGGTATAATGCCGGTCCATAAGCTCCCTGTTGCTCTTGAGGTGCAGCCTGTTCCACTCCTTGTACGCCCGCGAGGGGGTATCCCACGCGCCGCCCCGTCCCCGGGCCGACCAGATTGAAGGTACAATCGTGCTGTATTCGAGTATCGGATCAACGTCGGTATGGGCCAGCAATTCATTCACAAACGACGCCAGATAATACCATGTGTAATCTTTTTCGCCCGAATGGGCGGTATGAACCGAGAGACCGTCAAAGGCGTCGAGATATATCATTCTGAAACCGCCCTCATTGTATGTCCGGGCGGTTTCCCGCGCAATGTGATAAAACAGTTCCGAACCGGGTCTGGGCGCTATCATACCGTAATAACCGCCGATATGACTGATTTTCGCGCCGGCTTTATGTTCGGCGGGGGATGTCCCTCCCTGACCGCGCTGGCAGCCGGCAAAGCCGCGGGTATCTACCGTGATTCTTATAAGCTCATTGCCGATCAATATAAACGGCGTATTGTGTGACATAAAGCCGTAATATGTTGATAGGTCCCCGGTACTTTCAATCGTTTCAATGACGGAGTCGCCGGCGCCGATATCCTGCGCCAGGGTAAAGGTTTCCATCACCTCCAGGTCCGATTGCCACTGCGGTTCTTTGAGAATGTGTGAAGCGTTGTAGTCGATGTAAAAAGAATATGAATGAAGACCGCTCAGAATACCGGCTGCGGCCAGCGGGTCGGATACCCCGGATCTAAACCCCGCGGCGCTGCCTGTCTTGTAAAAAACAAAATCTCCCTGACGGAAGGTCGCGCCTCCCTGATGAAAGTCGAGCTGATCTACACTGTATCTTTTATAAAATTCTATCCATTGTCCGACCGCGGACGGGTCCGAATCGCTGATTATCACATAATCGCCGTAATTTTGGCTGTAGTCAAGGGCGTTTGCCCCGCCCGTCGAACTTACAGGCATCGACCCGTCCGCGAAGGTGTCATTTATGCGTTTAAGTATGCCGCGTATCTTAGAATAGGGCGCCGTTATAACCGCAATCTTTGCGCCGCGGGTGCCGAGTCCGGTAAAACAATCGGCTTTTACGGCCCTTGCCTCCCCGCTCGGGAAATAGTTATGGTGAGTGTTGAGGGACATGGCATAACCCACCGAAACAAATGAATCGCCGCCGGTTTTTTGATAGTTTAATTTCATATGAGCAAACGTAAACGAATAATATAACGGCGGGATATCGCTCAGCAGTTCAAAGGTGATGTATTCGTCAAACACCTCCGTCTTTATTGTCGCTTCATATCCGTCATCGAACTCAACGGTCAGCAGTCCCTCCGCGTCGGTTGCCAGACCTACCGGGTTTATCTGCTTCCTCGTTTCTTTATCGGTCAGATGGCAGAAACAGGGACCCGGGCTGTCCGCTATATCCGTGTTTTGGGGCTTGGTGTAAACGTTTGTGATAACCGCTCTGTCGGAGAGCATGTAAACGGCATGTTTGTTTTCCAGTTTTACTCCGGAATTCAGTTTTTCGATTGACATAAATATTCTGCCTCCGTTTTAATTACAGCATCTCATTTTCAATAAAGTCTAGTATATCCTTCGCTTTGGGAGGGCAGCCCGCCAGACTGCTTTCACATCCCCGGGTACAACTGCCTATTCCGATTCCGCCGGTCCCGACACCCTTATATCCCTGTCCTATATGAATTTTACCCTTTAGTTTATTCAATGCGCCCTTTTCGTCGAGACGGTTCAGCGCATGAATCAGGCCTCCGTAACATGCCGAACAGGCCTCCCTTTCCTCGACATATGTTGAAAGTCTCTCCGTTTTTCGGGATAATTTTATTTTAGTCCCCGGGTAATCCTTATTTAACTCGATAATAACGGCCGAATTTAAGTCGCCGCTCCCGACGCCTATGCTGTCGGCAATGCCTATATACGGTATATCATCGTTGTCATACCCCATTAAAGCAGCGACATAGGCATCTATAAGGACCGGATCTGTTCCGGCTAATATCCTGTTCATTTGAACGGGATTGCCCCCTTCCTCAAAATCCGGATCCCCCATAAGCCCGTCCACAATAATCAATCCGTTTTTTATAATCCTGTTAAGATACGCGATGGGTTTATGAAGCCCCATTGTATGGAATTTTCTTTTTTCCGTATTCGGAATGCATCCCTTAAGGTTTTTCAGCGCGCAGGTTATACGCGTCTGACAGTGACCTTTTAATACAGGCATATTTATTAAAAAATCCATATCCATGACTTTATCACAGACATTTATCTTAACGCCGTTAACGTCATATGATTTATAGCCGTCCTTCTGCAGGTCATACAGGGGGACGTTGTATTGTCTTGAAATATCCTCATACCCGCAGACCTTAAAAGCCTCGGACGTTCTGTCCCCCACCCAGGAACCTTCCAAAATACAGATATTCCGGAACCCCGCCGACTGCAGATATTCAACGACAGCCGATACCATCTGCGGTGATGTGGTGGCGCCCGAATCGGAGTTTCTTGCCAGAACCAGGTTGGGTTTTATACCTATCCTGGCATCTTTATCAAGAGTTTTTTCTATATTCAAATCTCTCAAAAGCGTTTTGATCATTTTTTTTGGCTGATTTCCGTAGATCACACGGATCTCTTTAGCGTTCATAATTTCCCTTTTCATACCATCAGTGTTTGTCATGGCTGTTTGTGCTATAATACTATTCTATACGGCATACTTCAAGCCCGCGTTCGAACGCTCCGCTTTCCACGCCGCCGCAGCTGTCCCACTCGGGAATGGTCCCGGTTTTATATCCGCAAATCATGCCGATATGCGTTATCCGCGCATGTATGCGTCTGTAAAGCTCCCGCGCGCTGTATGTCTCGCCCGGCAGAATACCGACGGCAAAACAAAGGTCCAAATCCTTTCGCCTGTCGCGCAGATGACAGGCGGCAACACAAATTCCCCGCTCCTGATTATAGCTGTGACAGGGCGGGCAGATACAGCAGTTCCGCGTTCCCTCGGCAACGGTAACCGGAATATCGGGATTTTCTCTGAATTTTATCCATGCCTCCAATAGATTATCCTCTGCCAGGGGGGTGGTGTTATCATCGCGGCCCGCATAACAGACAATACAAAGCAGGTGATGCGCGCGGATAACAACATGATCCGTTTCCGCCAGCGCCTTGCAGGAGGATATCTTATATACCTTCATTGTCCCGGGCAACTGAGCCGGAGGAAGCGGTTTATTCCCCTCGATAAAGAATCCCTTCAGCGCCAAAGGACATTCATCCAGGACCCTGTATGGATTGGAAGCCGCGCAAATCTCTTCAATCGAATCTATATTCCGGGAAATCCTGTACAGCAAGTCCCTCGCGGTTCGCGTATCCCCGAAACAAAGTCCCAGTTTTTGGAGCACATGCAAATCCTTTCGCCTTTGAGCCGGCGTCTGTTTATCAAAGATTTCGGTTCTCGCGCCGATTTCATCAAAGGCTCCCGTCATCGTAATATGTAAATCCGGGTTGACTTTTATTTCATCAGCAAGCTCATCAATCCCGGAACACGGAACATCGCCCCCTCCCCTTTTGCAGTTGAGGCAAAGCAGCAGTCGGGGTTCCAGCTGAATACGGTTGGTTTTAAAATCAGACGCCTCAATACTCATGCGCATTTCACTTTTATACTCCCTTCTCATGATATACTGTCGTTTACGATTGTCTTTAAAACGGGCAGCACCTCGTTTTCAAACCATGGGTTTCGTTTTAACCATCCCAGATTTAACGGCGAGGGGTGAACCAGCGGCAGATATTCCGGCAAATACTCCCTGAAAGCTCTCACGGTCCCGGTTAAAGTCTTCCCGCGTCGTTTATCCAGATAATAACCTTGGGCATAGTTGCCTATGAGTATTATTGTGCCGATGTCAGGCATTGCCTCCAATAACCGCGGATGCCATTTTTCCGCAAATCCTTTCCGCGGCGGCAGATCACCGGTTTTAGCCTTTCCCGGATAATAGAAATCCATAGGCAGCTGAGCGATACGGTCGGTTGTATAAAATGCTTCCCTTGATATCCCCATCCACTCTCTGAGGCGGTCGCCGCTCAAATCATTCCAAAACAGGCGGGTCTCTTGCGCCTTCCGCCCCGGCGCCTGTCCGACTATAGCAATACGGGCCTCTTTTGAAGCTTTAAACAAGGGCGGAATACCGTTTTCCGTATAGTCACAATTCATCGCATCAGCCATTATTTCCCGTGTGATCTCTTCAAATATTATCATGTTTTATATTTTATTAAACCTCTCAATCAGATTATGCGGCATATTCACCCTCCAAAAACTCCGATTTTTTATCCGGACATATTATGAGACGATAATTCCATTTTATTTTATAATTTTAGCCATGTCAATATATATAAAATTTACGGCATCATATGGCTGCCGGATGTTCTTGACATATCGTAAATATTATATTAAAATGCCTTTAACAAATATGGATTTATTACATATCCGAGGAGTTTAGGCATAATATGAAAAAATATGTTTTGTTTATAATTGCTGCTTTGATTGTTCTCATGCTTCCCGCCTGTGACACGGGTGAGCCGGAAACCGATTCAGAAACAATAACCAACGAAATAACTAATCCCGTAAAAACCACGGAGGAAAGTACCGAATCCCGGGAAGAACCGAACAGCCGGGTAAACAAAAACGACCCTGATTTTTATGTGATGTATACAAAAGACGAGGTTGACTTTACCGATGCGCCGAAAGCCTATATAGATATTTACCGTTGGGGTACCGATTATACACCGAAGGCTTACGCGCAGGCCGTGTTTAAAGAAGGCGACGGTTTTTATATCCGCATGGAATGTGAGGAGACCGACCCCAGAGCGGTTAATACAAATTACAACGACCCCATATATGAGGACAGCTGCCTGGAATTCTTTGTTATATACATGCCGCATTTGTCGGGCAAATACATCAATACCGAGATGAACGCAAACGGCGCCTATTTATGTTATTTTTGCGATTCCATGGCGGATAATGTCACCATCGACACGGTAACCAACAGCATGCCGGTCGTCACCTCTTTTAAAACGAAAACGTCATGGGGGGTAAATCTGTATGTGCCGCTCGGTCTTATCGAAGACGCCTACGGTTCCGCGGATATATCGAAGGGCAGCAAAATCCTCGCGAATTTCTATAAATGCGGCGATAAAACCGCAGTCAGCCATTACGGAAGCTGGAATGAAGTCATTAACGAAAACCCGAATTTTCATCTCCCCGAATATTTTGCCGAAATAGAAATAAAATGATTTGCAAATTAACAAATTAACTATGAACAGGAGAAACAGAAGATTATTATGTATATAGGTGCATTAAACAAATTCGCAAAGTTTTCCTGTCATAGACGCGGAATGAAGGAATCGCTGCCCGCTTTGCCTGTTAATAATATGCTGCAGTGGTCCTGGCAGGAGGCCGCCGATGTGGGTATCGATATCACGGCTGAGTTTGACAAGCCTGTGTTTGTCGAAAAAATCAATATGAACCGCGCGCCCGGCACTCCGCTCAAAAGCGTAACCCTATACAATGAAAAGGGCGACATCGCGGGAAAAACAATAATTTCCGGCGACAGCTTTGAGGTATCCTGCGGGATGACGGTAAACGCTCTTATTATAAGCCTCGAAACGGATTTTTTCGGGGTAAAGGTTTCGGTCCCCGAAATCCTGGGCGCCGTATACGAAAGGGCAATCTACCCGATTCCCCAGACTTTTGATATAAAAGAGGGCAAAGGATTTGCGATCGACGGCGATACCGTTATCACCGGAGAGGATCCCTTTGTATCGGACTTTCTTGCCGAAGAGATCGAAAGACATACAGGTATAAAACCGATTGACGGACAGAACGGCGGAATAATCCTCAAAAAGAAGAACATGACACCCGAAAGCTATGAATTCACCGTTACCGACAGGACCATTGAGGTCTGCGCCTCAGACAGACTCGGCTTTTTATACGGTATAACGGCTCTGTTTCAGCTCTGCTGCGGCGGAACGATTGCCCCCGCATATGTTTCGGACAGTCCGTATATGAAGTTCAGAGGTTTCCACGGCGGACTGCCTTCCGCGGAAAACATCGGTTTTTACAAGGATTTTATAAGATATGTCCTTGTCCCCATGCGTTATAATACGATATTTATACAGCCGACCTCCGCTGTCCGATATGACAGGCATCCCGAGATAAACGAAGCCTGGTTAAAGGAGTGCGAAAACTTCCGGGCGGGAAAGTGCGAAACACCGGCGCATTATGATATGCTGGCATACGGTACCGTTCTTTGTAAAGAAGAGGTAAAGGATTTAATCGCGTATATTCGCAGCTTCGGCCTGCAGGTTATACCCGAAATCCAGTCGCTGGGTCATGTGCAGTATCTCACACGCGCCTTTCCCGAAATAGGCGAAACGGAACAGGACGAGAAGGCTACAATAAACCTGAAAAATGAGGACGAGCGCGCCAAAGAAAGAGCCGCCGACTGTTATTGCCCGTCAAACCCGAAAAGCTATGAATATCTTTTTGATGTAATCGATGAGATTGCCGAGGTTTTTGCGCCTTTGACATATATTCACATGGGTCATGACGAGGTATATCATATAGGCGTTTGTCCGAAATGCAGGGATCTTTCCGCCGACGAACTGTATTTAAGCGATATAAATAAAATACATGACTATCTTGCCAAAAAGGGCATTACTATGATGATATGGTCTGACATGATACAGGAATCATCGGGTTATGCGACCAGGACCGCCGCTGACAGGATTCCGAAGGATATAATCATGCTCGACTTTATCTGGTATTTTCATTTCGATAAGGATATCGAGCAAAATCTTATAAAACACGGATTATCCGTAATAATGGGCAATATGTATTCCAGCCATTATCCAAGGTTTGAAACCCGCCGGGACAGCTTTATCGGCGCGCAAACCTCTACCTGGATAGGAATAAGCGAATATTCGTTTGCCAGAGAGGGCAAGATTTTTGAATCCATGTATGCCGCGAATATGATGTGGTCAAAAAGCTACAGCGGCGATTTTCGCCGTTTATACACAAATCTGATTTCTAAACTTACCGAAGGGATAAAGGCAGACCTTCACCATGAAAAAAGATTTATTGAGCGGGTTTCTTCACCGATTACCCTTCCCCCGGCGTCCATGGGAAAGACAACGGCTTATCTCTGCAGTCAAATCGACGCTTCATCTGCTTTGGACGGTGACGCAGCGATAAAGGCAAACGGCATCTATGACGAAATTGCCTTTTTACATACCGCGGATAAAAACGAAAAGCGTGTTGTCTGGCAGGATCTTGTAAATATCGGCGAATACCGCATTATTTACGAGGACGGAGAAACGCAAACCATACCTGTCGAATACGGCGGAAATATCCGCGAATATAATAAGCCTTATGCCGCCCCCATGGAAGGGTCATATTACAGGCATCAGGGTTATATCGCGACATATTTCTCGTCCCCCGCCATCCAATGCCGCGGTATTCACGGGGAGGATATAACAATCTACAGATATCTTTGGAAAAACCCTCACCCCGATAAAAAGATAATAGAAATACGCAAAACACAAAACCCCGGCACCGATGTCAAGACAATTTTATTCGGAATCGACGGCTACGTAAAATGACAAAACATAGACATACACAAAAAGGGACTCGTACAGCATGAGACTGGTTATAAACATATCCGTCATTCGCGTTCCCTGATAATCACTTTAATGCTATCCCCTGACTGCTTACCGATTTTTGCGCGAACATCCTTGCGTAAACCGATGATGTAACACACCGAGCCATCGGCGTTTTTCACCCCCATATTGACAATGCTTCCGTCATACGGTTCACCGTCAAATGTTGCGTATACTTTTACTCTGCCTTTTCCGAATTCGGCTTTAATGTCATATGGGAATTCGACATATGCGCCGTCTATATCTGGAACCTTTTTAATGACGGCTTCAAATTCGTATATTTTAATATTCATTAATATTCATTAATATTCATAGCTTATCTCTTTAACTGTCATATCCGCGCATCCTGTCCTCAGCGCCGTGAATTGCCGGAAGATCTGAGGAGGGCTTATCAAGGTAGAAATATGCAACAGAGCACCAGTCATCGCCAAAGCGCTCGAATATGGCTCCCTCACAGTCATAATCAATTTTTACACCATCGGTCCGGTATATGTCCAGCCCATTGTCCAGCATTTTGCGGATGTCCTCTTTGCCCGTGCAGCCTATCTGCTGTATGGTAATTCTTATATCCTGCTCAAAATATACCGGGTCGGCAGTGTGGAAGCGATAGAAGGAATACCGCATGGCACCATGATCGGCATGGGGGGAGCCCTGATAGCGCTGGGCATACCTTCCCTGACCCCAGCCCGTACCTATATAATCCTCGGTTCCCGTACCGGCAAGCGTCGGAAACTCTCCGTCTCCGTCGATATAACACTTTACCTCACCCTCTCCCCACCAGCTGGCCGCCATCAGGGGATTTGCTATAACGCCGAAGGACGCGCCGAGATACCTGCCGCACCCCTTTAATTCGGGCAGAACAGTGTAATCCTTCTTTGCCTCGGTATATTCTTCTCTGTTGTAAAAAGAATGGAAATACAGGGCACCGGATACATCATCTCCCAGCGTATAGTCAATTTGATAGAAAAACTGTATTTCTTCTATGTTTTTAGTCTCGTTTGTTATCGTAATCTTCATCCCCTTCTTAAAGGGCATGGGTATATAGCAATTAAAACTCCTGCCCTCCGGGTTTGAAAAGTATTCGTTTTCCATGGCGGACAGTTTACCGCTGTTGAAGCAGAAAAAATCGCCCAGGGGAGCGGACACGGCTGACCTCTCCTCACCGTCCCAGAAACATTCCAGTTTATATCCCTTGAGGGTCTGCGCATTGTCGCGCTTTTCTGTGGTTATCCATATATGACGGATTATACCCCCGCCCTCTGCCTGAGCGAGGATTCTGGTTTCACCCGGTTTAAGATTGCGAAGACAGGGTGATCCCTTGCGGCCCCGGAGGCTTTGAGCGGCGGCTCCTTTGGCACCCGTCACATTTTCCGCGTTTGCCCATCTGGTGGAGATGCCCTCTGTTTTCGTAAAAAGCTGCTTGTCCATAATGTACCTCTCAAACATATAACTTATAATAATAAAAACCATGCTCTCTGTTATTTTATACACTGTTGCGTCCCGTTTGTCAAGTCATAATCTCCCAAACAGGCAGCTAATTGAATAAATTGAAAAAAGCAAAAAAACAACCCGGCAAACGCGCTCGCTGCCGGGCATACATAAATTGTCAAACAGTGTCTATAAAAGCGTTTCCCGGGTATGCTTCAATCGCTTTTGGATAATCTCTCTTTCAGCCGATATCTCGGCAGCGGTACGTATACCCATACGCCTTATTATCGGCAGAGGAGGACACCAGCCCTGGAGGGCGTGTTGTAAAAAATAAAAACTTACGGCGCCGGGAATAATCAGCCAATATCGACTGACAAAAAAACCGAGGGCGGTTCCTATAAAAACAAGGACAGACGCGTTAACTTCAAGTATACGCTCGGTGTCCCATTCACGGTCAAGTTCTTTTAACCTTCCCGTCAGCGTCTTTGAATCAGCCCCCTCATACTTCCTGATATTTTGATTGGTCCTGTTTTCAATGCTTTTATTTACATGAGAATTTGTGCGCAGAAATACTCTCTTCGCCGTTGGCGGAAAAACAGACATCGCAGCCCCTCCTCCGATTAATTATTCTTATTGTCTGCAAAAACAAGTATGATATACATAATAAAGGGCAGGTATTATTATCGGGGGCTCCATAAATTTCTGTTTATTCTTTATATTTCACACGCCATTCATCCTGAAGCGCGG
>JAQVWU010000021.1 GCA_028709565.1 Eubacteriales bacterium | reverse complement strand
ATGGATACAGCGCTTTAAAAAAACAGGGAAACAGTCTATTGGAAAAAACCGGGGAGGTTGGAACACCAAGCTTCATGTGGTATCCGCAGATGATAAGGTTGTCGTAGGGATATCGCTCTCGGGCGGTGAATGTCATGACGCTCCGGAAGGAAGAAAGCTCCTTGAATCAATGGGCAATATCGAAAATGAAATTCCGCTTCTCATGGATAAGGCCTATGAGGGTGATGAGATGCGTCATTTGGCGGAATCATTGGGTTATTTGCCTGTAGTGCCGCCAAAATCCAACCGTATTGAGCCCTGGGAATATGATAAGGTATTATACAAACGACGGAATGTTGTTGAGCGTCTTTTCCGCAGAATCAAGGAGTTTCGTAGGGTTTTTACCCGTTACGATAAACTGGATGTTATTTATTTGGGGTTTGTTTGTTTTTGTTTTGCTGTTATTTGGCTCAATTAGTGTCAACACGCCCTAGTTCCAAATATCCGCCGATTTCCTTCATTCTACAGTTTACTCCTAATATGCGATTTTTCTTTATGTTAATACAGACTTAGTTTATCGGTTAACATACATTGCTTTATAATAATTCCTATACTCACCGCTTATTATCGTCTCCCACCACTCGCGGTTGTCGAGATACCAGCTAATTGTCTTCTTTATACCGTCCTCGAATTTCGTTTCGGGCAGCCAGCCTAGTTCGGTGTGTATCTTTGACGGGTCGATTGCGTAGCGCATGTCGTGGCCTTTGCGGTCGGTGACATATGTAATCAGCGAATACGGCTTGTCCAGCGCGTCGCAGATCATCTTTACGATGTCGATGTTGCGCATTTCATTGTGACCGCCGATATTGTAGACCTCCCCGACCCTGCCGTGATGGATTACCAGGTCGACGGCTTTGCAGTGGTCCTCGACATACAGCCAGTCTCTTACATTGATACCCTCGCCGTAGACGGGCAGGGGCTTGTCGTTGAGAGCGTTTGCAATCATGAGTGGGATCAGCTTCTCCGGGAAGTGATAGGGGCCGTAGTTATTGGAGCAGCGGCTGACCGTTACCGGCAGACCGTAGGTTCTGTGATAGGCGAGCACCAGAAGGTCGGCTGACGCTTTTGACGAGCTGTAGGGACTGGAGGTGTGGATGGGGGTTTCCTCGTCAAACAGCAGGTCGGGGCGGTCGAAGGGCAGGTCGCCGTATACCTCGTCGGTCGATACCTGATGATAGCGCTCAATACCGTATTTGCGGCAGGCGTCCATCATTGTCGCCGTGCCCATGATATTGGTTTCAAGGAACACGCCGGGGTTTTCAATGCTGCGGTCCACATGGCTCTCGGCCGCGTAGTTTACAACGATGTCGGGTTCTTCTTCCTCAAACAGGTTATATACCGCCTCGCGGTCGCAGATGTCGCCTTTAACGAAACGAAATTGCGGGTTGTCCATCACCGAAGCGAGGGTGGAAAGATTCCCGGCGTATGTAAGCTTGTCCAGGCAGACAATGCGGTAATCGGGGTATTTCTCCAGCATATGAAATATGAAGTTGGAGCCGATAAATCCGGCGCCTCCGGTTACGATTATGGTCATTGTTGTTCTCCCTCCGCCAGCGATATCAGATACTGCCCGTAATCGGTCATCTTCAGTTCCCGGCCGATTTTACGCAGTTGCTCGGTATCAATAAATCCCCGTCTCCATGCGATTTCTTCGATACAGGAGATATAAAAGCCCTGTCTGCTCTGCACCGCCTCCACGTATTCCGCCGCTTTGAGTATCCCTTCGGGGGTTCCTGTATCCAGCCACGCCATACCGCGTCCCATGAGCTGAACATTCAGTTGGCCCAGTTCCAGATAGGCGTTGTTGACGGCGGTAATCTCAATCTCTCCGCGGGCTGACGGCTTGACGTTTTTGGCGATCTCTATGACCCTGTTGTCGTAGAAATACAGACCGGGCACGGCGTAATTGGATTTTGGATGCGTCGGTTTTTCTTCGATGGACACAACCTTGTGCTCTCTATCGAATTCGACAACGCCGAAAGAACGGACATCCTTTACCGGATAACCGAAAATGGTTGCCCCGCCCTCCTCATCCATACGCTTTATCGCCGCGCGGAGTATGCGTGTCAGGTCCTGACCGTAAAAGACATTATCCCCGAGGATGAGGCAGACAGAGTCATCGCCGATGTGCCGCTCACCGAGGATAAAGGCATCCGCCAGACCGCGCGGGTATTGCTGTACTATGTAACTCAGATTAACACCGATTGTCCCGCCGCTGCCGAGCAGCTTTTCATAAACGGGGGTATCCTCCGGTGTGGAGATGATAAGTATGTCATGAATGCCTGCCAAAAGCAGCACCGACAGCGGATAATAAATCAAAGGTTTGTCGTAGATGGGCAAGAGCTGCTTGGACACCGCCTTGGTCATCGGATACAGCCGTGTCCCTTTGCCGCCGGCTAGAATAATACCTTTCATGATGCCTCCTCTGTTTTCAGTCTCTGATTATCTCACATATACGCTCAACATCGTCCAACGCCAGGTCGGCGTATAACGGCAGTGTCAGCACCCGATCGGCTATACGCGCGGCCACCGGCGTCTTCTCCGCTCCTGCTGTCGGGAAATCTTTATAACAGGAACATGCGTTGAGCAGCGGATAGAAGTATTTGCGGGCGAATATCCCGTTCTCCTTTAACCGCTCGAACACATCGTCGCGGCTGTATTTATAACCGTCAAAAACGACCGGGAAGTACGCATAATTTGGGGTAACGTCAGCCTGAGGTTTGTTGAGTTGAATGCCGGGAATGCCGGAGAGGCGCTCGATATATCTTTCGTATACAATCTTGCGTTTGCCGATCTCCCGCTCAATATGCCTCAGGTTGCATATCCCCATCGCCGCCTGGAATTCGTTCATCTTCGCGTTGCCGCCGATGTATTCAACGTCATCCTGACCGCCGATGCCGAAGTTCTTCAGCTGATCCAGCAGCAGGACCCAATCATCGCCGGCATAGCACAGCGCGCCTCCCTCGATGGTATTGAATACCTTTGTGGCATGAAATGAAAACATAGACATATCCCCGAAACACGCCGAGGATTTTCCCCTGCAGCTGACCCCGAAGGCGTGCGCCGCGTCATAGATCACCCTGAGCACATACTCGTCCGCTGTCGCTTGTATCCCGTCCACATCACACATATTGCCGTATACATGAACGGGCATGATAGCGACCGTTTTATCGGTGACAAGCTCCGGTATCTTTGTGATGTCTATATTATAATCTTCGGGATTCACATCGCAGAAAACCGGAACAAACCCGCTCCGCGCGATGGCATGGGTCGTTGAAGCGAAGGTAAACGGGGTTGTGATAATCTCGCCTCCCTCGGGCAGATTCAAGGCTGACAGCGCGTTTTCCAGCGCCAGGTGACCGTTTGTATAGAGGGTCACATGCGGGCAGCCGAGATAAGCCTCAAGCTCCGCCTGCAGCCGCTTATGCTTGACCCCCATATTGGTAAGCCAGCGGGAATCCCACAGTTCGCGTATTTCGTCTGTGTATTCCTCAAACTCCGGCATTGAGGATCGCGTTACGTTTATCATTTTGTTAACCCTTTTTCATCTTTTTAAATAATCGCTTTACATAATTCAGTAAATAATGATAACTGTCAAACTTTAAAAGGATAGAACCACTTATATATATTAATATACCAAGAAGGATTTGCATACCTAAAAGTATATATATATTAATGTCAAGCGTACCAAGTAACAATACCGCACCGCACATTGTTATAGATAATAGAAGGGAGGGTATGACATCAGCCGCCAATTCTTTTAATGAATAACCAATATGCTTGTTTACAAAATATGTAGTGATAAATAGTGTTACGCAGGAAGCGCCGATTGAACCTAACATTATAGCGTATATGCCAAAATGTATACAAGCAAATATTAAAATCAGAGTTATGCTTTTACCGATTAAAGATAGTTTAAATGTGACATTACTTTTACCTATAGCGTTTAAAGCATGTGTCCGATGAGAAAGCGGCCAAAACATACACACAATACAGGCAAGCTGCATAAATGGGACACTGGGAAGCCACTTCTCGGTAAGTAATATCAATGTTAAAGGTCTTGCTGTCGCAAGAAATCCAAACAAGACAGGAAGTACCACATACATGCTTGTCTTTATTGACCTGCGAAGCGCTTTATTTAGCAGTGCCATGTCATTTTGTATTTTTGAAAATGCCGGGTAAAGCACAGCCGTCATGCTGCCGTCAACTGCACCCATTGCCATTTGAGGGATTTGTTGTCCGCGTTGATAATACCCTAAATCGGAAGCGGTGTAATATCGCCCTATTATTAATGAATGAATATTACTGAATATTGTGTTTAACAGGTTGGTACCCAAAATCCTGGAACTAAAAGAAAATAGTTTTTTTATTCTCTTAACAGAGAATACCTTTCTTGGCTTCCAACAGACAGTGATCCACAGAACAATCGCACCAATCATCGTACCGGCGATTTTCGAATAAACCAAAGCCCATACACCAAAACCAAGCAACGCAAGTGTTATTCCTACGATACCTTGAGTTAATGTGTTTGCTATATTTCTGTAAAAACTCTTTTTGAAATCTAAATTGCGAGAGAGAATTGCATTATGAACCGCCGGTATCGCGCCTATGATTACATTCAACGAAAGTACTCTCATAATATTTACTAACTGTGGTTCATTATAGAAGATGGCTATAAGTGGTGCGATAAGGAACAAAATTGCATATAATAAAAGCGATATTACAATGTTCGCAAAAAATACCGATGAAAAGTCAATGTCATCAGCATTCTTTTTTTGTATCAGCGCGGTAGTTAGTCCTTGCAGAATGAAGACATCTGAAATGGCTATAAATATAGTCAACAGTCCTACAAGACCATATTCTTCAGCAAGGAGTAATCGGGCGAGTACAATTTGAATTATGAATTGTATTCCTTGTCCCCCTATTTTCTCAAGGAACTTCCAGATCATACCGCTGAATGCTTGCTGTGTTAAGTTATTATTGTTTTCGTAGATTGAAGTATCATTTTTCAATGCTGTTTCGTCTCTTCATTTTTATTTCTAACCTTATAAATCATTAATGTCAATAATCATTAAGTAATACAACGCCAAAGACATTAGTTATTAACGTTTATTTTTCTATTTCAAATCTTTTTTTTATTTTACTAAATAACTGACCATGTAAAATCAAGTCCAATGTTTTTAATATTAATCTGATATAATATCTAATTGACTTTATATCATGACGAAGAAGTCTTTCATACCTTTCACCAAAATAAATATCATTAATAAAATATTTAGGATGTTTAATAGGAAAGTCAATCTCAAAAACTTTTAAATTAAAGACAGAAGGTGCTTTTAAAAAAGTCCTTTTCCTATGGTCCGCATGTTCTCCGATAGTGCCAATATTATTAATCATATTCCTAGTGGGAAGAATACTTAGACGATGAAACAGAGCACTGTTAACAGCATGAAAATACTCACCCCCCGGGGCATGGTTGTCAACTAATCTGCCAGTACAGTATCCTTTAACTTTCTTATACCAGAAAGGTGTAAGGTTATGTTCTAGACACCTTTTAATATACGCATTGTTCGCGTAATCAAAGGGGAATATCCTGTTATTGGTCCTGTTACGCCATGTTGCAATACCCCATATAGACCATCCATTTTGGGAGAAAAAATAGTCATATGGTTCAGCATCAAGATAAGTTTCAAATACATTATTTCCGCATATCATCTCGATACGCTCATCATCTTTATACTTTTCAAGTAATTCTGCACAGAAGCGAAAAAAAGAAACAGCAGGTACATAATCATCTTCTAAAAAAATGCATCTATCTACATGCTCCCATATATAGGACGAAACTTTCCTTCCCATCGTATAAAGTCCAAGGTTATGTTCCTCGTAAAGTTTATGTATTTCACAATCCCAGTCAACTTCATCTTCAAATAGCTTTCTATTTTGTTTTATAGCTTCCCATTCTCTTTCATTTCTGCCACCATCAGATTGCAAAAATATTACACTTGGACAAGCTTGCTTCAATACTTCAAATTGTTTTCTTTGACAATCAGGGCGAATCCATATGTTTACACGTACCGGTATGTCAATTTTGTATGGTCTCATTCTCTGAATCCTTTTATATGTAAAACATTGTTGTGGATTTGTTAATATTAGTAGATACCTAAAACTCACAAAAAATAAAATTTAAGTCTCAACGCAATTCAGTAAAACGAAGTGGAGCGTAGCGGAACAAAGTTTTACTGAATTACGGGCGGCTCACGCAGCAGTGACAGTATAACGCTCCCGGTAAGCTGTCGGCGGCAACCCGCCGGGATTCCGGGTATATATCCTCAACCTGTTATAATATATGAAGATATATCTAAAAATTATAGTCTTTACTTGTTCCATCTTCATTAGATGCGTTGGTATACGGTATAGCTTCTCCTTTTTTAGGGTCGCAAAAAAGCTTTCCATTTTCCATCCTCGCATTATCATAACACCTTCCGGTACCACTCATACTCTGCCTGATTTCCAACTGCCCTAACCGTTTTCTAAATGCCGCGCTGGTATACTGTCGGCCCCTGTCACTGTGGATTATTGCGCCGGCCAGGTTGTATTTCTTTGCCGCCGATTCAAGCGTTGACACCACAAGTTCCTTCTTCATATTATCATCCATTCCCAGTGCGATGATTTCGCCGTTATAGCAATCCATGATTGGTGATATGTACAGTTTACCGTCTGAGCATTGAACTTCGCTTATATCGGTCAGAAGCTTCTCATTCGGTTTATCGGCACTGAAATCGCGGGCAATCAAATTTTCAGCTTTATGAGCTTCATTATCTGCTTTTGTGATACCGTGGGAATTCCGCTTTGTCTCGTGAAGCCAACCATTTTCGTGCATCAGACGTTTTATTCGCCGAAGCCCAACCCGCAATCCATTGTTTTCAAGCGCTTGCTTAATCCGATGGGAATGCAACTCAGTAGTGAGCAACATAATTGTATTTTTATTATTACTAATAAAATAAAAAACAATTAATATAGAAATAGCAAATGCTATAGCCACAGCATAATAATTAAAATCATTATTTACACCTGCAAAACGTTTTGACATAATAGCGCTCAATGAAATACCTAAATTTAGTTTGTATATTAAGCTATAAAAAATTGTAAAAAAACAACCAATTATATACCAAAAAAACATATTAATAATGATTAATTTATTATCTTTAATTTTATCAACAAAAGATATAAAAATAAAAGAATTGATAATTATTCTAATAAGCGGGAAATCAATAAAACCATCTAAAAATATTATATTTTTTATAAACATTAAAATAACAATAAATATGCTAAATATTATGAATGATTTTTCGTAATAAAATTTTTCTTCTAAAGTAATTTTAATCGATAATAATATAATAAATAAAGCCAAAAATGTTCGATTTTGGTCTAAAACAACAAACATTCTTTCATTCGAAATACAAAACAAAAGAATATATAAGTTTACTTCACTATTATATATTACCAAAGGTAAAAATAAAAAAAATAATCCAGTTAATAAAAATATGCTATTTTCTTTTATATTATAATAATAAAACAAAAATGAACTTATAATAGTTAATAATATAAATTTATTATTTGTTTTAGTTATTATTCTTTTATTATTAATTTTAGTATCCATAATTTGTATCATTTATTAATATGTTTTTGTAAAGATTAATATATTCTTTAAATCTATCATTCATGTTAAAACATTGTGCTTTTTCAAGACATTCTTTTTTTGAATAAGGCTTATCAACACAAATTCGTATTATTTCTTTTTCCATAGCATCAATATCATCACAGTTAATTATAGAACCTGTATATTTATCTATTATTTCCGGGCTTCCACCTGTTCGAAAAGTTATTACCGGTGTTCCACATGCGATTGATTCCATGTTAACTGTAGGATAATTCTCCTCTCGAGTAGGATTTGCAAATACATCTGCAGCGGTATATACTTGTGCAAGTTCCGTTTGATTATGCGTACGATGTATTGACAAAATATTATCCGGCAACAGCTTGTCTGTTTTTTCATCTGTCCCAACAAGTACAATTTTAAATTTATCACTGTCAAGACGCTTTGAAAGTTCAATAAAGATGTCAAGTCCTTTACGCTTTCCCCAACCGAAGGCTACACCGAGGACGATGTATTTCTCGGTAAGGTTATATTTATCACGAAATTCGCTAGCTGTAGGTTTGAAAACATTCAGGTTTATACCATTGTTTATGACAACTACAGGATATTCCTTCAAAAATGATTGTTTTACTAAGGTCGCAAGCCATTGCGAGGGGGTGACTATATGTAAATCTAAACCCTTAAGCAACTTATTCTTTTCATTATATAGATATTTGCTTCGATCAAGAAACCAGCTATAATCTTTTCTTTGCGGACAGTTATTGCACTCGTTCTTCCATTTTATACAATCGATAAGTGTGAAATAAACACAATAACCGGTAAAGGCCCAGCAGTCATGAAATGTCCATATTAGTTTATAGCTTTTCTTTTTGGCTGTTAGAAAGAAAAGCTTCAAATCTATATTATGACTATGAATATTATGTAGATGAATAATATCGGGATTGAATACATCAATTTCTCGTAGAAGTTTTGTTGTAAGAGTTGTAGAATTAAAACCATAATTACCGAATATCTTAGATTTTAATGCATTGATTTTTATAGATAATACTGATGAATATCTACGACTGTTTTGATGTTTTGAATCATAACAACTATACATTATAATATTGTTAATGTTTTTAATATTCATAATGTTGCTAATTCCATCACATATTTTACCGGTACTACCTATGCCGCTTGTTATATTAATCTGAACGATTTTCATTTTGAAATCACCATTCTATTCCCAAAAAAACCTGTATGGATAAACCTGCAATATATCTGCTCCTGTATATGCATTATAAAAAAAGTAAAAAGTAAAAAAACAAACCATTACAACATGTGATATTTTAGTAAGTCCTTTTAAATTTGGTTTAGGTGTAGCAACTATTCTTGAAATCAATATCGGAACAAATATTATAAAGTAATAATTAAACCTCATAGCTAAAGTATGTATAGGTGCAAATAATTGAATAATAAGAACTAAAACCATTATGTTACGTAGCCCTAAAGTTGTTGCGTCTATATTTTTATCATCAACTATTAAGTATGAAAACAACAAAAACATAGCAAAGAGTGCTATCATCGCATATGCTCCGGTTTGTCGTATACTAGCATATCTTTCGATATATTTATTACTTAACAAATTAATTAAAAATCCAAATATCTGTTTGTTAAATATAAGTATTATAAGTACACCGGGTATAACAAACCATAACCACTTCTTGGTGATTTTACTGTGGTATAATGGATACATAACAAATAATACAAATGCTTATTGATGAAACAAAATAGCTAATAGCACAATAGCAATGAAATAAAATATCTTATGATTTTTTACAAAATAAAAAGCTATAGTGCCCAGTGATATTGCAATGGCTTGTCTTAATCCGGAAAACAACATAACAAAGGTTGACATATTGACAAATAAGATGATACTTAAATAAGGTGTTTTCGATTCTTTTATATACATTATAAAGATAGGGACCACGGAAATAATTGCAGTAACCAACAAAAAAAATTGATATTCTGGGGTTATAGTGCTTGAAATTTTATTTAATATAACGTAACCAATTTCAGTATTAAAATTAGTTAAATTATCCCATGTGCTATTTCCTATTCTGTTAAAATGATATTTATATGTTGATAAATCAATACCTATATCGTTTCTTCGAAATGTTAATAATAATGTTAAAAATATAAAAAAACACGATATAGCCGCAACTCTATATTTATCTTTTTTATACTTAGAAAATAAAAAAGCTGGAATTATAGGAACTAATAATAATAGAAAATAAGCAACCATTTAATTCACGCTTGTCTTTACATTATAAACTAAACGGTGATATATTTTTCGTATGTAAGGTCTTATATTCCCGTACCAACAGTATACTTTCAAAACACTTATCTGTCTCAAATTTAGAATATTAGCATCTTTTCCGGCAACAATACAATTATTTACTACATTTTGATTTTTGTTTATTGCGTGTCGCCTAGCATACAGATATAATAAATTATTTTCCTTTGTCGAATGTTCCTTGAAAGATGAGATATGATATTTGCTGGATTTTTCACTATCGGAATGAAACAAGGTTCTGCCTGTCTGTGTGAGTTGATTGTTGTGAACTCTCGATAAAACACCAATATAGTCCACGTAAATTAAGTTATAATTTTTCAAAAAAATTCTATACCACATATCAGCATCTTGATTATAACGTAGTGATTCGTCCAAATTTCCGCATTTTTCAAATACGCTTCTGTGTATTAAAAATGCGCATCCATTAAAAGTTCCGTGCCTTAACATTATTGATATTACGCTAATACCGTTATATTTTCTTCCTGTTAATAAATAATTCTTTTGTATCAATTTGTTGATGTATTTTGATTCCGAATTTATAAACTTTATCAAGCAATAACTAATGTGATTCTCATTGAAATCATAATCTCTCAACTGCTCAATCTGTCGCATTATTTTTTCAGGTGTATATTTATCATCATGCGAAAGCCAAGAAAAATATTCTCCACGCATTTTGCTTATCCCTAAATTTAACGCAGAAGATACGCCGCCGTTAGACTTGGAGTAATACCTTATTTTATCACCATAAGAGAGGGCAATGTTTTCTGTGGCATTATTATCATTTGAACCATCGTTTATGACTAATATTTCAATGTTTTTATATGTTTGAGCGAGCGCGCTTTCAATAGCTTCTGTTAGATAATTGCTTCCGTTATAAACCGGTATAATTATCGAAACAAGTGGATCATATCCATTTAACATGCTAATCCTCATTGTATTAATTTGTTTTAAGTATAAGACTTTTATTTGATCAAGTTTTATGGTTCTCCTTATACCACTCAATAGCCTCACTGAGTCCATGACTGAAATCATACTCCGGATCATATCCAAGCAAATTTATAGCCCTTGAAATATCCGCGTTTGAGTGCTTTATATCACCCCTGCGGTCAGGACCGAATATCGGCTCAATATCCTTCCCGAGAGCAGCAGTCAGCGCATAATATATATCTATCAAATAAATCCGTCCGCCGTATGCAATATTAAACGCTTGTCCCGCTGCATCATGTGACGCAAGGCAGGCTTTTAAATTCGCTTCAACGACATTCTCAATATATGTAAAATCACGGCTCTGTTTACCGTCTCCGTTGATAACGGGCTGCTCGTCATTCAAGAGCTGTTTTATCCATTTCGGTATAACCGCCGCGTAGGCGCCGTCGGGATTTTGCCTGCGTCCGAAAACGTTGAAATACCGCAGACCGTAGGTATCAAGACCGTAGAGTTTTGAATATAGTTTACCGTATTCCTCGGTTACGCGCTTGGTTAGCGCGTAGGGAGACAAAAGATTGCCTTCGCGGCCTTCGGTTTTGGGCAGGTTCGGTTCATCGCCGTATACCGAGGAACTGCTGGCGTAGACGAACTTTTTAACACCATTTTGCCGCGCGGCTTCCATCATGTTAAGTGTTCCGCCGATATTGTTCTTTTCGTAGAACAAGGGCATTTCAATGCTTCGCGGAACGCTGCCCCAGGCGGCTTGATGCAATACATAATCGGCGTTTTTGGTAGCTTTCAGGCAGGTGTCGTAATCTTTGATATCGCCTTTAATGAAGGTGTAATTGGGATGACCGGTAAAGATATCGACGTTTTTTTTGAATCCCGTGGACAGGTCGTCCAGGCATGTTACTTTATAGCCCAGGTTCAGAATTGCCTCGCACAGATTGCTGCCGATAAAACCGGCGCCGCCTGTGACAAGAAATCGCGATTCGGCGGGGAATATCAGATGCTTATAGCCCATTATGGACACCTCTCAATATAAACGTGATGACCGGGAAGATGCCGAATATACCTGCGCACCCATCGGGTAGCCGTTTTTGTTATAATAGTTTTCTTTAAGAAACTCTAAAGTTTGATCTGCGAATTCTTTTTTAACCAGTATTATAATACAGCCGCCCAGACCCGCGCCCACCAGTTCGGCTCCCATGACTCCGGGCCGGGAGATTGCCATGTCGACAAGATTATCTATTTCTATTGTCGAACAGGCATAACCGCCTGGCTGTTCGAAGAGCGGCGCGTTATTATCATACAACCCCTGTATATAGCTGTCGCCGGCACTGTAATCATATTTGACACCGTTACGCCAGACCCGGTCGCCGTCGTGGCTGATGTTCATGAGTTTTCCCAGCAGTTCATAATCGCCGTCTCTTAACGCTTCATGGCATTCTTCCGAACGGCGGCACTCGGCGATTCCATATAGAATAACGCTGCGCAATAAATATGTATCGGGTATAAAATGACTGTTTTGTATTTGTTCTATTTTATCAATTTTGTCCGGAAGCAGTGTTTTCAGTTCATGGGAGGTTATCCGCTCGGGCAAATCGAGGAGTAAACGGTAAATTTCGCGGTCGGGCAGTTTCGCCAGATCGCGGAATACGGTAATCTCGGGATATTGTCTTTGTATGAGCATCAATCCGAATTCATACGCGGAAACCCGCTGATTATATATTTCCTTGGCGCCTTCCGATTTTTTTGCCTCAATAAAGCTGTTGGCTACAATTACTTTATAATCCGACGAAAAGGGGACCGATCCGCCGACCGTAAAGGGCAGAAACCCCAGATGGGTAATCATGCCCCTGCTGCAGCTTTTCATCGCGGCATGGTCGCCGGCGCCGCCGCGGGAACCCACAAACCATTCGCCCTCACCGCACATATCGATGAAGCGCTTTTCGGTAATGTCGAGGTTGTTCAGAAAGGCAATCGCCTCGGATATTGCTACAACAATGGAAGAAGAAGAGGACAACCCCGCCGCTACCGGAATATTGCCGGTCAGCATGATGTCCATGCCGACAAGGGGTTTCTCAGATGAAAACTGATGGCGCAGCACAGCCGATTTCACATAGTTGACCCATTGCCCTTTTTTCTTCTTTACCGACTCGCTTATGCGTTCGCATTCTATAAAGCTCAACCATTCGTCCCGGCCGTTGTCGGGATGGCATGTATATTCACCGATGCATTTCGAGATAGAGAAAGAATAATCCCGGTACGACTTGTCCAGGTTGGAGATATTGACGGTGTCATCCTGCCGCGCAGACGCGATCAGCAACGTTTCGCGGTTGATTACCATCATGTTAACGCCGCCGCCCCGGTGATCTATGTGACGACCCATAAGGTTTATCCGTCCGGGGGCGCGGGTTATGACGATGTCTTTATCACCGTATCTGTCAATAAAGGCGTTGAGCAGTTTTACATATGTATCTCCGCGTTCCGACAGCTGCGCTTGGTCATCGCCGTATATTTCGCGGAATTTATCTTGAATTTCATCGGTCCGGTTTGTAATCGCGTTTATCCAGTATGACGCGGGTCTGAGACCCATATCCGCCTGAGCGAAATAGCAATCCAGTTCCGCCAGTTCTTCCTTGGTGCTGTATGTAAGCATCTGCTCTCTGCGGGTTACCGCCATCAGGTCCACCGTTCCTCTTTCAGTAAGGTATTCAAGCGCGTCGGTCAGGTATATCTCCCCCTGCGCGTTGTCGGTTTTTATTGTCTTTATGGCTTCGATTGCGGGTTTTACATCAAAGCAATATAAACCGCCGTTTGTATACAGGCTCCGCTCGATTTCGGCAGATGTAAAATCTTCTCCGTTGAGTTGTTTTGTAACCGGCAAATCGTCGGTGTCCAGCGCTTTTTCTATTACTTTTGATTTTTTCTTTTCATTAAGGCCAAAACCGGCGAGGGCTTCTTCATATGCCGAACGGCTCTTTTCTGCAACCGCTCCGAGGGCCAGCAGAGCGCTGTCCGGCTTTTCGACCACAGCATAGATTTTATTGCCTCTCATGACAATGCGCCCGCCGTTTTCGTTGAGCTCTCTTGTCTGAACGCCCCATACGACTTCGTTGCCGCCTTTTTTGGCAATAAGTTCGCGGAACACGTCGGGGGACGTGATCTTATCGCCCATGGCTACGACCGCGGTGCCGCCAAATCCGAGCATGTCCAGCGCCATGAGTCCGCACAGCGCCGCGCCTCCGGTTCCGTTCTGAACCGGTTGAAAAGCATAGACGATATTGTCGATTCCGCTCAGGCATTCCATAACCTTTTGCGCGTGATGTCCGACGACAATGACAAATCTGTCAATACCGGCGGATTTCATGTTGTTTATAATGCGTATTATAACGGGGATACCGTTGCACGGAAAGCAAACTTTGTTTGTGCTGTCGTCGTTCATCCTCGTCCCGCTGCCGGCGCAGAGTATGATTCCGGCTGTGTTGCTGTTAATATTTTTTGAATTTTTGCATAAATCCATTTAGAATGACTCCTTTAGATTAAACTCATTACTTTCATAATGGATTCATTTACTTTATGTACATCATATTTTTCTTTTGCAATATTCAGGCTTTTTTTAGCCATCAAGCTGCACAGAGAAGGGTCATTAATAAGCGTTTTCATCTTATCTGTCAAGCCGTCAACGTCTTTGACCTTTACCAAAAAACCATTATGACCATCGACCACGGTCTCCCGGCAGCCCGGGGCATCACTTGTTATGATTGGGCGTCCCGTTGCCATTGCTTCGAGTACCGTCTTTGGTGTACCTTCGTGATATGACGGCAGAACATAAACACTGCATTGTTTTAAATATGGCCTGATATCGCTTTGCTCACCGAAATATTCTATTATTCCTTTATCAATAAATGGCTGCAGTTCATCGGGCTGCAGCGCCGTGGGATTGCTGTCATATGGACCGACGAGCAAACATCTTACCTCTGGATATTCGGATTTAATTTTTTGACAGGCTTGGAGATATTCCATAACGCCTTTGTCTTTGATAAGCCTGCCGATAAATAAAAATGCGGGTAATTCAGGCAAAGGTTCTGGCATAAACTTATCAAGATTTACACCGGATCCATTTATAATGACAACTTTGTCATCATCAAGAATTCCGTTGTTAATAAATTCATTTTTATCATCGCTGTTTTGGAAAAAGACTTTCCGGCTTGCTCTGCACGCAGCTTTATACTGCGTTTTCATAACGGTCTTAATGACTTTATTCTTTAATCCGCTGCCTCTGAAAACGGAACCTAGCCCCGCGATCAGCGGATAAACTTCATTGATCCCATTAGCTTTTGCGGCTAAGCAACCATATACTATAGTCTTGGCTTGATATGTAAATATTTTATCGGGAATTTCTTCTTTTAAAATTTCACGAAGTTGCTTGTAAGTTTTAATATCATTTACCGGATTGATACCGTTCCGCTCAACAAAAATTTGTTTATATATAATCCCATTCTCAAGGAAATCGTTTTTCCACTTTTCCTCGGATTCCGGGCCTATTGCAATAACTGAGTGCCCATGCTTTATAAAAGCTTTCATCATATCCATACGAAACCAAAAGAGAGAAGTCGTATGGCTTGAAAGGACGGCTATTTTCATTGAACTCCTCCGGCATTATATATTCCTTTTTTTCTGATACTCATCAACTTCCCGCTGTAATCCAACATGAAATGGTTCCGGTTTATATGCGAAATCTCTTGCGGCTTCAGCATGATCGAAATTGCGATTTTCATCCATTCGCAGAACGCGTTCAACATAATTAATTTTACCAAATGTAAATAATCGAAGCAGTTTTGCTAAAAAAACACCGGTTGATAATGAAAAGCTGACAGTTCGAATATGCTTTCCCAACGCCAAACCAATCATTAAGAATAATTCATGCATGGATATAGGTCTTTCACCGGATAGAATGTATTCACTCTCATATAAACTTTGCGTTGTAATGATTTGGTAATATGCTTTTCCGAGATCGCGGGCATTTACCGGTTGTAATAATCCTCTCCCGTGGTTAATCTCCGGTACAAGTGGTAGCTTATCAACCATACGTATGAATTTATGTATATTGTGATCCTGACTAATATCACCGAAAATCATGGTCGGACGCAGAATGATGATTTGCATATCTCCAACATTTATTTCGGAAATATGCTTTTCAATTTTTTTATATTCATCAGAAGCCATTTTATGAAGCGAATAAATACCGGTTGTATGTACCAAAATAACACGTTTTACATGGTTACGAACACACGACTGTACAACATTTATGGACCAATGGATGCTTGCAATATGAATTAATGTATCTGCTCCATCGGTTATTTTATCAATGTCTTCATCAGAAGATAAATCACCAATTATTTTTTCAATGGTTAAGCCGCTTTGGTCAATCATCGATGTGTCCGATGTAGCTCTAACCAGACACCGAATAGGTTTGCCGTATCCGTTTTGTATCAATTCCTGAAGAAAATAACTACCTGAATGTCCTGTAATACCGGTGATTGATAGCATTTGTTATTATCCTTAATACCTTTATACAACTTCTTTCTGCGCTGATTCATCTTCCTCCGTCTCACCTTCGACAACGCCGTCACGCTTTATCACTTTAAATATCGTACCGAAGAAACACTTTGCATCAAACGCAAATCCCATGTGCTTGACATAGTCGCCGTC
>JAQVWU010000308.1 GCA_028709565.1 Eubacteriales bacterium | reverse complement strand
AAAAAGGCTGCTCAGTGATATTATCAAGGAAGAGGGCAGAGAAGGATTTCATAAAATCGAAGAGGAAGTAAATAATTCAATAAAGGCAATTCAGACGGTTATCGCCACGGGCGGGAGCGCCGTGTATAGTGAAAAAGCAATGAATTACTTTAAATCCGTCGGTGTAATAATTTATTTGAAACTGACTTATGAGACTTTAAACGAAAGACTGGGCGACATAACAGGCCGCGGAATATCCCTGCGGGAAGGGCAGACTGTAAAAGAATTATATACGGAAAGAATTCCGCTGTACGAATACTATGCCGATATTATATTCGACTGCGAAGGGCTGAGCGTGCGGGACGCGGTATCCGCAATTTCCGCGTTATATACGGAACATTCGGAAAATTGTTGATTTATTGATTTATTGATTTATTGAATGGTAATAACCGAATGAATATGCAGTTCATTGAGTGTGAGACCGATAGTGCCGTCGCTGTAGATATATTCAAGGGACTCCCCTCCGGGCTCAAGCATAACCGCTTCGGGTTAAACAGGATGTTTTATGCTGATATCGATATCATAAACGGGGGGTACACGGTCAAAGCTTTTATATACGGAATTCGAATGCTTGCCTTCGAGGTTCAGTAAGTTTATGCATATCTTGCCGTTGTTTTTCATCAGTGATATTTCAATCGTCTCCGCACAGTTAAAGCTGACGCGCGGTATAAATAATTCATTTAATAAGCCTTTGATGAATCTGCGGACCACCGTTGTTTTGGTTTTCATATATGAACCGATGTCATAATAAATGCCGGCGATTCTTCCTTTACCGTAATTTGTTATCGATGACGCGGTAAATGAGTTGCCGAGTATGTCGTCAGTCAGATAAAACTTACCGAAGGATCTGTTTGCGGAATGTAGTTTTATTTCACGGTAGGGTGAAATTACCGGCGCCATTTTGTTTTCATGTTCGATATATATCGGCGTAGGGTTATCATTGCCTCCGATAATATCTATATCGAGATAAGGAAGAAACAACTGGGCGGAGTCATAACCTGATACAATCAGATTGCCACCCTGATTAACATAATCCAGCAGCGCGGAACGCAGATCGGCTTCGATTGTATTCATGTCCGAAACAATTAATATACCGTAGTCATTAAGATTTGAATCATGTAGAATCCGGTGTGTCATTAAAATCTCAGCGGAATATCCCGCGTCAAGTATACTGAGCAGGGTACCTTTCAATTCATCTATATACTTACCGCTGTTTGAAAATAAACTCTTCTTGTTGTTGTAATGAGCTTTCTCGGAATAAATAACTCCGACCTGAGGTATAAATTCCGCTTTATGGCATATTGTTTCACGCTCGCGGCAAAATGCGGCAAGCTCAGCCCACATGGGAATAGCCCATTCCTGAACCGTTCCTATGAGTTGTTTGTTGTAGAATTGAAATCCGCCGCCGAGCATTATAACGGCAGCAGCTTCCTGACAAAGCTGTTCATATTCCTTGACGCACCGCAACCCATTGCCGATACTGAAACCCCATGCCATTAAATCCCACGGTTTCGACTGGCCGGCGATACAGCGTCCTTCAAAACGTGCGGAATTAACGCTGTCATTCGGCGAATAATCACCGGATATAAAATCTATCGGAGCTGCGGGATCCTCAGGCATAAAGGAGGTATACATCCAGTTGGATGTAATCTGAAAATGGGGCGCAGCGCTGTGAACGGCATTTACATAATGTGTTACATAATCACGGAATCCGTCGCGGCAAAAATTTAGATATGTATCGAAATCATCATCTGAAGGTCCGGGAGGGTTCGCGTTATATTTCCGTAAATAAGCGTCTTGTGCCCAATGGCTGTAATCGGCAATAACCGCCCAGCACTCACCGTCTACCCAGACTCCGTCCAAACGGTAATCGTTCGCCATTTCGATCAGCTGAGGAATCAGCAGTTCATCGGCGTACGGTCCGAAAACCGAAATCTTTTGTTCGCTTTTTTGATTGTTTTTATCGCAGGCCGCCCAGTCGGGATTATGCAGTATGGCGTTGTTATCCCATACCCCCGAATGATGTGCGAACAGAGCCACATCATGGGCAGCGGTCAGGTCGCGCCACATCCTGAGTATATCACCTTTCATGTTCGGAGCGGGGTAACCTGCTTTTGTCGGATAACTTGTCGAACCCATGTGCCCTTTGGTATCACATTGTATATAATCCGGTTTTACCTCACGCAGCAAACGATCAATTGTCTTGGGGTCGCAATTTTCTCCTATGTTTTCCTGATTTATTCCGGCATGGAAATCAAAATGCATGCCGAAAAAAGCATCCTCTCGTCTTCTGGACATGATATTTTCCTTTCTCCGAGATATTATTTAGTCTGTGCCGGGATTTCTATATCTCTGTAATCATATTATATAATATATATTTCTATATTTCAACACTGTACAAAAAAGCATAAAAAAAGAACTGCTGTGCAGATCTTTTTTACGATTGGGTTAAATATACATACAGAATATATGAGCCGCCGGGTTCGTCAGACATATAAACGGTTGAACCGTTATCATCAGCAGTTTGTTTTAAAAGCTGCGCCGTTTCGTCGGTATATTCAAAGGTATAAACCATATAATTGGATGCGTCTGTTATCAGGGAGGCGCCGGCGGAGACTTCTTCTTCCGAGATTATTATCATATTGACGTTGCCCGAATAGTCCGGGGCGTATAACTGTATGTTATAACTCAACATATCCTCCGCCGAATTGTCTGAGGATTGGGCAATCGATAATTCGGGTTTCGACATCAGCAGGGGCGCGTCGTTCGATTCCGGCTGCTCTGTTTCCGCCATAATACCCGGAGCGCTCATTCTCGGAGCAGAATCCATATCATATAGTGCAATTTCTTCTTCCGCGTCGGCTGATTCCGCTATGTTTTCGGCGGTAAAATCGGCAGCGCTGCCGCTGAGATTCCGGTCCTGCGTGGTGTTTATATTTTTCTGCGACATATAAATAAACGCGAAATTGGTCAAAACAACCACAAGAACAACACACGCGGCAATTGTTGAGAAATGCCTGAAACGCAATTTATTCTTTTTATTCAGTTTAAGGTTTTCGATTACCGACACCCGCAGATTTTTATTGGCTTTATAAGCCGAATCGCGAATAAGCTTGATGGTTTTTTCACGCATCTCCAGCTCCTTGCGGCAGGGAAGGCAGTCGCGCAGATGGTTTTCGAATTCGTAACTGTCGGTATCCGAAAACTCACCGTCTATAAAGTCAAACATCATCTCTTCGTATCTATTACATAATGAATACATAATTTCAATCCTCTCGATTACTGCTTATATGACGCGTATGACTCATAAGAAGTTCCGTTTTACAAGGAAATCTTTTATAGCTAATCGAGCGCGATTAATGCGGCTTTTAACGGTACCGATTTCCAGATCTAAAATTTCAGAAATTTCATCATATGAATATCCTTCAATGTCGCGGAGCACAATAACGTTTTTATGATCCTCAGACAGATTGGCAATAGCGGTACGTACCGCTTCCCGGTTTTCGCTGCGTTCCAGTGATGTATCGGGCTGAGACATAGTGTTGTCATCGGGTATATCGATTTGAATTTCTTTTGTCTCGTCATCTTCATAAGCGGTTAGCGAGACCGTCTTGTGTCTCGCCCTCGAACGTAAAAAATCCTTGGCGGTATTTTGACAGATTCTATAAATCCACGTTGAGAATTTTGAATCACCGCGGAAACTCCCCAGCGAACGGTATGCTTTTATAAAGGTTTCCTGTGAAATATCAAAAGCGTCTTCGGCGTTGCCTGTAATCTGATATGCGGTATTATATATCAGGCTTTCATATTTCGTAACCAGTTCGCCGAAAGCATCGTTATCGCCTGAGAGTGAGGCGTGAATCAACCGTGCATCGTCATCGCGATAAACAATTTCGGACATAAATAAAAATAATGACAACAACGGCAACGCCCCTTTTCGTAATAATATGGGTTTGT
>JAQVWU010000307.1 GCA_028709565.1 Eubacteriales bacterium | reverse complement strand
AAAAATATATCAAAAAAATATCGTATCGGTGAAATTGAGACCATAGCCCTCGAAAATTTAAGCGTGGCATTCAGATCCCGGGAGTTCGTAGCTATACTGGGAGCATCCGGTTCGGGTAAAACCACCTGTCTGAATATAATCGGCGGACTTGACCGCTACGATTCGGGTGATCTTATAATCAAGGGCAAACATACTAAAAATTTTAAAGATGCCGACTGGGACGCTTATCGCAACAATTCGATTGGTTTTGTGTTTCAGAACTATAATTTAATACCTCACCTGAGTATCGTTGCGAATGTCGAACTCGGTATGACACTGAGCGGCGTGCCTTATAAAGAAAAGCATCAGCGCGCCATCGATGTGCTCACACAGGTGGGATTGAAGGACCATCTGCATAAAAACCCTAACCAGCTGTCAGGCGGACAGATGCAGCGCGTCGCCATTGCCCGCGCGCTTGCCAATGACCCTGAAATACTGCTGTGCGACGAGCCCACCGGAGCGCTGGATTCTACAACAAGCATGCAGATTCTCGACCTGATAAAACAGGTGGCATCGGACAGACTGGTAATAATGGTAACGCATAACCCGGCGCTTGCCGAAAAATACGCAGACCGCGTTATCCATTTTGAAGACGGTCACATTACCGATGATTCGCATCCCCACCTGGAGAGCGCTAAGGACGGCAGCTTCACCCTCAAAAAGACAGCCATGAATTTCGTAACCGCTCTGGGCATATCCTTTAATAACATAAGAACCAAAAAAGGCAGAACCTTTCTGACCGCCTTTGCGTCAAGCATCGGTATTATCGGCATTGCCCTTATCCTGTCGCTGTCGGCCGGCTTTCAGATCAAAATCGACGAATTCCAGCGGGACGCGCTGTCGGAATTCCCGATTATGATTACCCGAACCACCGCGGAGGTCAATTATGAAGCGCTGAGGGAACGCAGAGAAGAAAACATGGATTTACTCAAAGGAACCGCCGAATATGCGGATACCGATGCGGTCTATCTGTACAATCCCTCCGATGATATAAAAACACACACCAATAAACTAACCGATGAATTTATTCAATACATGGAAAATATCGATCCGGAAATCTGCGGCGCGGTCGGTTATACACGCTTTGCCGATTTTCAAATGCTGCGAAAAATAGACGGCAAAGCGGTTCCGGTATCCTCGTCGACAGGTATAAATACGGGCGGTTCCGGTATGTCGGGCATGAACGCCGTGGGGTTGACCTCATATCCCTCCCCGCTGTCCGATGAGAGCCAGACGGTCCTTGAAAGGGATTTTGACCTGCTCTCGGGCACTTTCCCGGAAAGCATTTATGACGTGATATTAATAATTGACAACCGCAACCGCGCCGACTCGGAAACGCTCGGTAATCTGGGATTCACAACCACCGACGATAAAGGCGAGTTAATTGACAGCATTGATTTTGCCGATATAATAGGCACCGAAATAAAGATTGTATCAAACGATGATTTTTATAAACAAACGGCTTTAGGCAACTACATCCCCTCGGATGATTATGAGGCAATGTATGAGTCTGAGGACGGCATTACCGTCAAAATAGCGGGTATCGCGCGCCGCAAAGCCGATGTAACGGTGACCATGCTGGGCAACGGCATTGTATACAGCGACAAACTGACCGAGGCGGTCATACGACTCGCCGCGGAATCGCAGATTGTCAAAGCTCAGCGTGAAGCCGATTATAACGTCATCACCATGGAACCGCTGGAAAAACCCGAAGACAGGGACGGCATAATCTCATATCTGGGCGGAAATATCGTTCCGTTTATGGTATCGGTATATCCCACAAGCTTTGAGAACAAAGAAAAGGTTATCGAATATATCGACGGGTACAACACAGGCAAAGCGGACGGCGATCTGATTGTATATCAGGATCTTGCGGAAAGCATTTCCAACCTGTCGGCGAGTATTATGGACGGCATTACCATTGTGCTGATTGCGTTCGCTTCCATTTCGCTGGTGGTTGCGCTGATCATGATCGGAATTATCACCTATACATCGGTGCTTCAGCGCACGCGTGAGATCGGCATTCTCAAGGCACTGGGCGCCCGTAAAAAGGACATTGCCCGTGTTTTTGACGCGGAAACCTTTATACTGGGCCTCTTTTCCGGTTCGCTGGGGGTAATGACGGCATGGCTGCTGACCTTCCCCGCCAACGCGATTTTATATAAGCTGACCGATCTGAACAATATAGCGCAGCTGCAGCCGACTCATGCCGTAATACTCATCTCCCTCAATACGGTGCTCACAATGCTGGGCGGACATATCCCCGCAAAGATGGCTTCCAATAAAGACGCCGTTGAAGCGCTGCGCAGCGTATAAATACCCGGAATAAAATAAATCAAATAAACAGAAGGTGATAAACAATGCCCAATTGGCTGAATAATTTTATGTATGGCAGATACGGATTCGATAATCTGTCCAGATTTATGATGATACTCTGGTTCGCTATAGCCTTTATAAATTTATTTTTCAAAAGCTATATCCTGTATGCCGTGACGTTAATACCCGCGTTTTTAATATTATTCCGTATGTTATCACGCAATATTATAAAACGCAGGGCTGAGAACGCCCGTTATCAGGCAATCGCGAACAAAACGGGCGCGTGGTTCAGCTTCCGCCGGCAAAAACTGCGGGAGATAAAAACCCATCGTTACAGAAAGTGCCCCCACTGCAGCGCCGTTTTACGTTTGCCGCGCAAAACCGGCGTACATACGGCGCTCTGCCCGCGCTGTAAGAACAGATTCGAGGTGAAGATTGTATTATAAGAAGTTTGTATTTAATAGATAAATATCGTTTACTTTTCTCGTATTATGTATTATAATAAATAAAAACAGATAAAAATCACACGTAACACGGGAGTATATACATGAAAAAATATAGGATCGGCCTGCTCGGGTTCGGCAACATGGGCAAAACACATCTCTATTCGGTAAACAATCTTCACTTTTTTTACCGCGGTCTGGACTTTACCGCCGAAGTAGCGGGCGTATGTACGGCGACGGCAGCCTCCGGCCTGACAGCAAAGGAATTCGGCATACCCTTTGTCACCACAAACGAAGACGACATTATCCATAATCCGGAAATCGATATAATAGACATTTCGACCCCCAATATATATCATTATGAAACCCTGAAAAAAGCCATAGCCGCGGGTAAACATATATACTGCGAAAAGCCGCTGTGCGTCACATACGGCGAGGCTGCCGAAATTGCCGAGCTGGCTAAAGCGGCGGGGATTACGGCGCAGATAGTCTTCAATACACGCTTTCTCGCGCCGATAATGCGGGCAAAACAATTAATCGATGAAGGCCGGCTGGGACGGCTGCTCTCCTTCCGCTCGGCTTATCTGCATTCCAGCTGCACCGATACGGCAAAGACCGCGGGCTGGAAACAGAACCGCGATATCTGCGGGGGCGGCGTGCTGTTCGACCTCGGTTCACACGCAATCGACCTGGTTTATTATCTGGGCGGCGAGTTTGATTCGGTACACGGGAAAGCGCAGATAGCCTATCCGGTACGCAAAGGCATGGACGGCAAAGAATGGCATACCAACGCCGATGAAGCCTTCTATATGACCGCCGAATTGAAAAACGGCGCCTGCGGTACAATTGAAGCCAATAAAATCGCGCTGGGAACAAACGACGATTTCCGGCTGGAGCTTTACGGGGAGCGCGGCGCCATCCGATTTGACCTCATGGAGCCCAACTGGCTGTATTATTATGACGGCGGTGCGCACGCGGGGCAAAATCACAATACCGATCTGGGCGGCAATTCGGGTTTCTGCCGCATAGAATGCGTCGGCAGGTACAGCGAACCCGCCTATCCCCTCTGCGGTGTCAAAGCACCGGTAGGCTGGCTGAGGGGTCATGCAGGCAGTTATTACAGCTTTCTCGACGCGGTTCATTATAACAAACCCGCCATACCCTCCTTTGATGACGGAGCGCATGTACAGTGGGTTATGGAA
>JAQVWU010000306.1 GCA_028709565.1 Eubacteriales bacterium | reverse complement strand
CGGGGAGGAGGAGCCGGACGCGGCAGACGATGACCTACAGACAAAAATGCGTCAGATTGTTTTTCCTGACATTATATATGAGCTCGGTTTCCCTGGGCGGAGGGGTGATTATACTCGGCATGCTCCGCAAATTTTATGTTGAAAAATATGGCTGGATGACCGATGAAGAGATGACCGACGGTATTGTCATAGCCCAGACCGCGCCCGGCGCGATGGCGGGCAATGCCGTAATGCTGGTCGGGTATCATGTCGCCGGTGTTCCCGGAGCGCTGATTACCATGTTCGCGAGTCTGATACCCCCGCTTGTCATAATCACTCTGGTGTCCTTTTTTTATAACGCGCTGAGTGAAAACCCGATTGCGCAAAATATGCTGCGCGCCATGCTGGCAGGCACCGCGGCAGTGGTAGCCAACATAGTGACCGACATGGTTATCAGTGTCACGGCGAAGGGGAAAAACAGGATGGCAATAATCATAATGGCGGCGGCTTTTATCGCGTCATATTGCATAAAACTGCACGCGCTTTACATAATATTTGCGGCCGCCGCGCTGGGTATGCTGTATGAGTTCATCCGGTTTGTTATCGCAAAAAGAAAAAAGAAAGATAGTGCCGGATGATATATCTCGAGATTTTTCTGTGCTATTTTCAGATAGGACTCTTCGGCATAGGCGGCGGACACGCTTCGCTGCCCCTGGTTCAGGCGATGGTGGTTAAGGAACGCGGATGGCTGACATTTACCGAATTTGCCGATATGATAACTATCGCTGAGATGACTCCGGGACCTTTAGCCCTGAATACGGCCACATTTGTAGGGTTAAAGATGGGCGGCGCTGCCGGCGGTGCGCTGGCAACCATGTCCTGCATGCTGCCGTCGTTTATCATTGTCCTGCTGCTGTATACGCTGTTTAAAAGATATAAGGATCTCAAGGCGGTCAGCGGCGCGCTTGCCGGCATCAAACCCGCCGTGACCGCGCTGATAGCCGGAGCCGGCGTTTCGCTGACCTGCCTGGCATTGTTCGGCACGAACAAACCCGAAACGGTAACGGAGGTCGACCCGACGGCGTTGATATTGGCGGTCGCCGCGTTTATTGTGTTGCGGGTTAAAAAAGTGAATTACGTCGCGGTAATGCTGCTTACCGGTGTGGCGGGAGCGGTAATCTATACAATAACGGGAGTACAAACATGAAACAATTGAAGCAACTGATACCTGATAAGGATTTTGAACGGGGATTTACCGTACTCAGCCAAAAAGATCATGACAACGACAACCGTGTCTCGCAGCTCGGTCAATTTGTGTACGGCGAAGAATCGCCGATGCCGATATGGAAGCTTGCCCAGTGGGATTCGGGTCCCTGTCTCTGGGCAAACCGTATCGCTTCGGATAAGTATACGCTGACCGACGGCGCTTGGCGGCATGCCCGCTATAATCCCGATGAACGCTCGCTGGAACTGCGTCTGGATACCTCCGCCTATTACAAAGGAAAACCCGCTGTTGAGGGCATGTATTGGCCGCATCTGCTCATTGAACAGAGCGGATTTGCTTCGGCTCTGGGCAGCAATCCGGTTATCGAAGGCAAGCTGCGGCTCAAAGGCTATGACGCGGCGCCGGTTGACGGCGATTATGTCCGCGCCGCGCAGTTTTTGCTGTTTCTGTATCTGCGCGCCGCCACCGGCGAGGATTTTGTATGGTTCGGACTGCATCTCTTTGACAGCCGCGCGGCATACAGCGATACATATATAGGCTATGACGGCGGTAAAGCGGACGCTTCTCACGCGCTCATCTACAGTATCGGTGAAGGCGATATATTCCCGGAGCGCAGCCTGTGGAAGGACGGCAGCCCGTATGTGAGCGGCCGGTGGCTGAACTTTTCGGTCAATCTGCGCCCGCATATCGAAAACATGGTATCATACGGTCTCAGAGACGGCTATTTTAAAAAAAATAAATCTGCCGATGATTTTATCGTTTGCGGTCTCAACGTCGGCTGGGAAAGTATTGGGACATTTGACCATACCATGGAAATAAAAGATATCGGATTATATACCGTATAAAAAATAAAAAAAGAACCGGTTGAATAATATCCCGGTTCTTTTAATTTGGTGTTATCGTTATGCGCTCTTAGCGCACGCGGCGTTTTGACAGCGCGAATGCCGCTGCCGACAGGGCAAGAATGACGACTCCGGCGCTGAAGATGTCGGATGTCTGGGGCGAGGTGCCGATGGCGACCTGGGTTACATCACCCATGACGACAAAGGCCACGGGAGACAGGGAATCAAATGTACCGGTCATGGTATCAATACCGAATATCGCGTCGACCTTCTCCCATTTGTCGCCGGTCCAGTGCATGAAATAACCGACGGTATCGGGTGTGACGCCTTTGACCGTAAAGGTGATGGTAACGGGGAAAGCCGTTCCTTCAGGCATCCTGACATCCAGTATGTCGACCGTTATCATGCCCTCCATATAGTCTTTGCCCAGCGCGGCTTTGATAGTCTCGGTTTTTACCGCGTCTGCTTTTATCGCGTCGCCGGCAGCCAGCAACTCGCCGTAGAGCGGATTGCCGTTGCGATCGGTTATCGATTGAATTTGTACAACAACCCCTGTGGTCTCGGGGCTGGGTGCCGCCATGATGCCGGAGCTGAGCCCGAACAGCAGCAGAATTGCCATGATTATGACGAGTGACCTTCTTTTCATTGTTATTATCCTTTCTTTTTCGTTGAAATTATTGCCATTTCTTATCTGATATATATTGTTTTATTTTATAAGAACCGCCTGTAACAGGAGCCTTTGATCTTCATCGCCGTAATAGCAGGTTGACAGGGTAAGTATCAGGTCATTTTCGCTGTCCAGCGATATGTCATCGGCAATGGATGCGTTCATATCGCGGATTCCGAAGACACTGTCAAAAACCTTGCCGAATACATATGGGTTTGAATAATCAAACGACAGGAGCAGATGCCGGGTATCATAGGGATAGACCGCGAAAATTTTATAGTTTAAAGTTTTTTCCGGGGTATGGATATAAATATATCTGTTATCGGTGAAAAACGATTCGTCCATAAAGCTGTGCAGCCCGGTAAAGAGGGTTCCGTCTTCCATGTAATGTCCGTATATGACGGTGTTTCTGTCGTTGAAATCCTTAGAGTTATAATCCTCCGTGAATATGGCACCGGCGGCGCTGTAACTGCCGTCAGAGGAATGTTTAAGATAATATGCGTTGTCGTTATCGGCCCGCAGGACCGGGTATGATATCGCGGTTCCCGGAATTTCTATCCACGCGTAAATATCGTCGTTGATCGCCTTCAGCGCGGCAAAGTCAATTTCGGTCCGGGGCTTTGTAGTCTGTGTCGCTTTTAGTTGTTTGGGTTTGGTCGAATTACCGGATTCATTCAGTGTAACGATATATTCGGTCTGTATCGTTGTTTCCGGTATTCCGGCTGTTCCGGTATGGCTCGGGATCGTGTCGGCGGGACCGCAGCCGCTCAGTATGCATGCGAGCAGGGCAGCGTAAAATTGGAGATATGTTGTCTTATTATAAAAACCCAAAACAACCCCCCTAATCATAAAATTACATCATAAAACAGATTGAGTATCAGTTCATACAGTGCGGTTTCATCCACGTGGAACTCGCTGAACTCGCTGCCTTCCGTTTGTGTCCCCTTTACCGTATAAAGGCTGTCCTCGGAAAAACCGTATCTGACCGCTTCCGAGACCGCGTAGGTTATTTCGTTAACCGACAGGTCGGTAACCGTATAGGGCTCAACGGCGTTATAAACGGTTAGCGGGAGTGTCGGTTCGGATTTCATCTTACTCAAAGCCGTATTAATAAACGCGCTCATATACTGCCGCTGCCGCGTCATGCGGGCAGCGTTGGTATCATCACTCAGACTCATGCGCCCGCGCAGATACATTTCCGCCTGTCTGCCGTTTAATGTAATCTCGGCGCCCTAAGTTTATATGCAAATGCTAATAGGAGGTTGGAAAAGGAATTAACAAAAAAGGA
>JAQVWU010000305.1 GCA_028709565.1 Eubacteriales bacterium | reverse complement strand
GGCAGAGGACGCGAGGCGCAGATACCGGCATTGCTTAATATGTTTGGCATACCGTTTACCGGTTCCGATGAAACAACCCTGTGTATTTCATTGGACAAAGCACTGACAAAACGCCTGCTCTCCGCATATCATATTAACACCCCGAAATATATGTTAATCCCAAAAAACTTTATACGCAGTCAAATAAAAATTAATAAGCTAAATTATCCGGTAATAATAAAACCAAACGCACAAGGTTCCAGTAAGGGGATTTCCGATATCAGCATTGTGGAATCACCAGAGGAGCTATATAGACTCGTTTCAAAAAACATAGCAATATACAACGAAGATATGCTTGCGGAGGAATACATAGAAGGACGTGAGTTTACGGTCGGCATTATCGGAAACGACGAAGACATTCGTGTTTTCTCTCCTATGGAAGTGATATTCACACAGAAAACCCAGGGTGATTTTCAGGTCTACAGTTATAATGTTAAACAGGATTATAAACGTTTTATACGTTATAAATGCCCGGCTGATATTGATAAAAAACTTAAAGAAAAATTAATGAAAATATCCCGCAAAATCTATGGGGTATTGGGCTGTCTGGATTTTGCCCGCTGCGATTTTAGAATAGGGAAGGATAATCAAATATATTTTATCGAAATCAACCCGCTTCCGGGTCTCGCGCCGGGTTACAGTGATTATCCGATGCTTGCGGATTTTTGCGGTGTTGATTATGAAACTTTAATTTTAAATATACTTTATGCGGCATTAAAAAGATATGATATAAAATTTGCAGACGGGGTGATGCCGCTTGAACGGTAATAACAACCGGAATGACTGGAAGTGGCAGATGGCGCACCGTATTACAACGGTTGAAAAGCTGTCTAAGGTAATACCCCTCTCTGACATTGAAAAAAGTGATATAGAACGGTGTCTTAAATCATTTAGGATGGCAATAACGCCATATTACGCGTCGCTTATAGACATAAACGATCCCAATGACCCGGTAAAAAAACAATCGGTTCCGTCAATCGACGAAACCTATTCCTGCGAAAACGACCTGACCGATCCTCTAAATGAAGAAGGATACAGTCCGGTACCCCACATCGTTCATCGTTATCCCGATCGTTTATTATTCATGGTTACTTTAAAATGTTCAATGTATTGCCGTCATTGTACACGAAGAAGGACCGTCGGTGAGGAAGACCGGGTCATTACCGAAAAAGAACTGTCGCGCGCCGTTGATTATATCGGAAATCACAAAGAAGTGCGCGATGTATTGATCTCCGGCGGCGATCCGCTTATAATGAGCGATGAAAAGCTTGAACATATTATATCAAGCCTGCGCTCTATAGAACATATAGACATAATACGTATAGGAACGAGGGTTCCTGTGGTTATGCCGATGCGTATAACCGACGCATTATTAATGATGCTGAAAAAATATCAGCCGATTTGGATTAACACGCATTTTAACCATCCAAATGAAATAACCGAATATTCAGCGCGTGCCTGTGCGGCTATCGTGGATGCGGGTATACCGCTCGGCAATCAAAGTGTTCTGCTTAAAGGTATAAATGATAATCCGGAAGTTATGAAGGATCTGCTGTTGAAGCTTGTTCATATGAGGGTGCGTCCTTATTACCTATATCAATGCGACCTGAGCAAAGGTATAGGTCACTTCAGAACCAGTGTTGAATGCGGCATTAATATAATGCATGAGCTGACCGGCAGAATCTCCGGTTACGCTGTGCCGAAATATGTTATTGATGCCCCGATGGGCGGCGGAAAGATTCCGGTAAATTACAATTACGTCATAAGCAGTGATGACAAAGAAGTGACAATGGAAAATTACCTCGGGAAAATATATAAATATCCGCTCGTATAAAAACAAAAGAACCGGCAGCTGCATTAACAGAAGCTGCCGGTTTATATTTTAGCTGCGAGCCAGATTCAGAATCCGTTTGATTTCGGCGTTTGGATTATCTATCTGTTCGGGATTGCTTACAGTAATTGTAGGTATGGCGCCGTGCTCTTCATGTATGCGCTCCCGCAACACCTGGGTTTCATCCTTTCCGGAGAGATTGGAATAACCGAAAGTGCCGCATAATCTGCCGAACAGAACATTATTCAAATCACATCCGCCGCAGCGCTCAAGCCCTTCGGCTGTTGCGTGATGACTGTCAAACAGATGAGCCTGTGCGAAGGAAAGATTCTGGAAGGTGATTTCATTAAGACCCTCACCGCCGACTGCCAGACCGCCGTTGATATTCTGGATATGCGCAATAATGCGCTTCATACCCTCCATTGAGGTGGTATTGTCCACGAGGCAGTTATCCAGATTATACGAACACAGTGTAACGTCTATAAAGAAGGTATCGGTCATATAATCCAGCTTTTTTAATGCCAGGTTTATGTTCTCGGCGAGCAGTGAGCGCCACATGGCAAGACCCGGATGAATTTTTACCATGACCAGTTTTTCACGGCTTTCGGCCAGCGCTTTATTGGATGAAGGCACACCGAGGGCGTGTCCGTTTTCCCAGCCCCAGCCGAGTAATCTGCCATCCTCCACCGCCCGGTATTTATAGTCGGTAAGATATCTGTATTCAGGCATTGAGGGATCCATGTCCACGCTGTTGGCATGGGGCATACAGTTAAAACCGAGTTTACGGGCATAACGCATAAAATCAACAAAATCATCAGACGGTGTATAATCGGGATAGCATGTATCATATCCATGTATACGCCATTGCGGCAGATGTAAAAGAACTGACTTCGGATCAACTGTTTTTGCTATGGCGTCAAGCAAAGCCGGGTTCGAGGGGCACCATGAAACGGCAAGTCTGAGATTTTTGGTCCAGTCAAAACGACGTTTTTCCTCGCGTTCAAGATTGTATGCCTTCCAAAGCCAATCACGGTAACGTTCCGCGGGTGCCTTCCAGGATCCTTCGAAAACATTGATCCGCCACATAATCCCTCCCGCGGCTGTTGAATTGTCAATGGGACCGTATGTTTCCGAGTCAAAGGAGAGGCTTCGTCTTTCCGTATCCGTTACCACGGATTTGGTACGATAACGGTTATCCTCACAATGAATCCAAAATCCGTTTTTATTGTTATGCAATATGCATAAGCCGGCTTCCCAGGCATAAGGCCACTGCCATTTACGCCCGCGCAGCAATGGATCTTCCAGTTCCATATCAACACCCTGATAAAACGGCGCTACAAGTCTGTAACCTTCTTTAATACCTTCAATGGTATAACGACATGCGAGTACGCCCCGCCGAGTTGAGGTGACTTCAGGTTCAATACACAGATCACCTGTATCGACATCCTCACTTATGACAATCAGACCGTTGCCGTCCCACGCGTCATAACGAATTTCTGCGCAGGTATCGGAAAGGCTATAGGTATGTATTTTCCCGGAGCGTGTATTCTTAACCGGTACGGTTTCCCCGTGACGATAGACCAGTTTAATCACTTCAGACTTATCGGCGTCAGCATCAATATAGCTCACACCGGTTTTATCACTGAGTTTAACAAGTGCGCCGTTTACGATAAGCGCGTCCAGTGTGACGGTTGAAACGGTTATGACATTGTCTTTTACGGATATCATAGTTTACCCCCATTTATTTGTAATAACATAAAATAATAAACAAGATTAATAAGATTAATAAGATTAACAGGATATGGATGGACGAAAATATGCGCAATATAATACTAACAGGTATGCCCGGATCGGGGAAAAGCACTGTCGGTGTAGTTTTGGCGAAAAGGCTGGGATATGATTTTATAGATTCGGACCTGCTGATTCAAAACAGAGAAAAAAGGCTGCTCAGTGATATTATCAAGGAAGAGGGCAGAGAAGGATTTCATAAAATCGAAGAGGAAGTAAATAATTCAATAAAGGCAATTCAGACGGTTATCGCCACGGGCGGGAGCGCCGTGTACAGTGAAAAAGCAATGAATTACTTTAAATCCGTCGGTGTAATAATTTATTTGAAACTGACTTATGAGACTTTAAACGAAAG
>JAQVWU010000304.1 GCA_028709565.1 Eubacteriales bacterium | reverse complement strand
CTCGGGTTGGGTTCATTGAAAAAGTCAAGCATGGCTTTATATAATAACGTATGCTGCCCGATGCCGTCATGATATCTCAGAGCCGCCTTCATTCCGTTGATGGCTATATAATACCCGCTGCCCTCATCCTCCGTTAATCGGCCCCATCCGCCCGCGACATGAACATTTCCGCCGCTGTCCAGAGCGATACCCATCGCTCCCGTTCCGCTTATAATAAGCACCCCTGTTTCACCGGAGGTAACACCGTACAGCGTCATAAAAGCATCGCTTTTTATAAACAGTTTACAGTCGTTCGGCAGAGGTATTTTGTTTCGCAGTTCGGAGATAAAAGCGGAGGTTGCCGGCAATATATTAATATCGTCGATTGACGGATCACCTATTGCGATTGCGGCTATATCTTCCGGTTTAATACCCAGCTTTTTCACGCCCGCATTGAAATTATCGGCTGCTCTTTCGACCCCGATAAAATTATAGTTTATGCCGCCCGCTGACGCATCGGTCAATACGCTGCCGCTTGTATCCGCTGCGGATAATATGGTTTTCGTGCCTCCGCCGTCAGCGCCGATAATATACTTCATGATGATAATCCCCCAAATATATTATACATCAATAGTTTTACCATAGTCAACGATTATATTGCCGTATATTCGGACGATTTTGACTTTTTTCGAAAGCAATTAGGCTTGTGTATATTGACATCGGATCATTAGTTTTGTATAATATATATGCAGACAGGACGGTGAAGATATATTGGAGGAACAAAAACGATACGAAGAGATACCATTTGCCGATGCTATGTTTCCCATCCGCATTATATGGGATAAACGCCTCAGTGTTAATACCACCGGCAGAGACAGCGCGAATACCTGGCATGAACAACTGGAGATATTGTATATTCTGAGGGGCGGAGCGGAGGTTGAATGCGGATTTAAACGATTTATCACCGCTGACGGAGATATTGTCATTATCAATCCATGTGAAGTACACTCGGTTAATTATTATACCGGGAAGCCGCATTTCCATTGTTTAATGATTGACCCGCAGCTATACAGCGGCGGGAAAAATGATATCTGCGGCATAAAGTATATTGAACCCATGACAAAGCGTCTGCTGCATTTTAATAATCTCATCCGCAATAACGAGCAGGTGCGAATAATTCTATCCGATATGATAAAAGAAATAAAAGAAGCAAAAACCGCATATGAGATTGCCGTAAAAGGAGATATATTAAAACTGCTTTCGGAACTGTTCAGAAATGAACTAAGAGCCGTTTATTCCGAGGAGGAGACGGTTAAAAACATACGCGGATACGAACAAATCTCGCCGGCGCTCTTATATATTTCAGAGAATTATGTTAACAATATTACTTTAACTCAACTGTCGCAGATGTGTTGTATGAATCCGTCATATTTTTGCCGGCGATTCAAGGCTGTTACAGGCAAAACGGTTATAAGCTACATAAACGAATACCGCATATCCAAAGCCGAAGCATTGCTCATAACAACCGATCTCCCTGTTTCGGAAATAGCCGTGTTAACGGGTTTTTCCGACAGTTCCTATTTCTCGCGGCTGTTTAAAGTGATTAATGATATTTCACCCAATCTGTTTAGAAATAAATCAAAACATAAATAAGTTTGCTTATTAAACGAAGAGGGGTTCTGTATGGACAAATTAATGTGCGGTTTCGCGCAGCGCAAAATTACGCCCGAACTGAACGGGACATTTATGGATGGTTACGGATTCAGATTGTCTCCGGCAACAGGCATACGTGATGATTTATATGTAAAAGTATGCGTGTTTATAAACGGCAAACAAAAGTTTGCGATAACTTCTTTTGATCTGTGCGGTATGTCGCCACGCATCTATAATGATGTTTCGGCGCATATTTCCGCCATTACGGGATTGGACATATCACAGTTCGCGTTATGCAATACGCATACACATGCCGGACCCGCGTGCGATGTTCTTGCCGATTTACCCGTTGATTATGATTATTACGGATATGTAGGGGAACTCACCGGTAAAGCAATTAACGAAGCATTTGAAAAGGCAGCATATGGTCATTTTGATTTTCGGTTTTGTAACGGCGAACTTACATATTCCTATAATCGGCGCAGACAGCCGCCTATAGACCGCAGGATACGGGCAGGCGTTTTTATCGATACAGAGGGTGTATTGCGCGGAGTGATATCCAACGCCTCGTGTCATGCCGTAATAAACACCTCAATGAATATTTCCGCCGATTATTTATCGGTACTCACCGGGGAGGGCAGCAAAGCTTTTCACGATGTACCTGTATTGTTTTTGCAGGGACGCGGGGCAGATATTAACCCCTATAATCCCGACGGACTTGATACGGAAGCCTTTATATTGACGCTGGGTCACAATCTGGCTGATAATATTATACAAGCTGTTCACGACTCGCTTAAATCGGATAAACCCGCGGCGGATGAAACGGTTATGCGTTCTGTATATAAAAATGTCAGAATCCCCATGAAATCATATCCCGAAGTCAGTGACCTGGAAGCAACGACAGCAAAGCTGATGAAGGAATATCATGGCACGGAACCTTCGCCGAACAAACATTATATACTGCGTGAAATAAACTGGAACCGGATGATTCTGGACAGAAAAAAGAACGGTATATCGCCCGATATAACCGTCCCTCTCCAAACAATGGAATTGGGGGGCATCGCCGCGTTTGCGATGATTCCATTTGAACTGCTTACCTTAACAGGCAACGCTATAGAGGAGATGTATGTAAAACGGGGATATAAGAGGGAAAATATTTATGTAGTCGGATTTGCGAATTCGGTTAACGGCTATCTGGCTCCCAAAGCCGAATATGAAATCGGAGGATATGAAATTTCGGGGGCAGCGCATTGGTACGGAATCTCCGAGTGTTCCGATAAAAGCGAGGATGCGGTACTAAACGCTTTCGATGTTATGATTAATGATTAGAACGCATAAATAAAGACAGTAAAACGATAAAAGGGTTTTACTGTCTTTATTTATTAATGATTATTCGGCTGTATCCAGTCTGTCAAAGACATTAAGCTGTAATACAGGTTTATCGGCCAATACCAGCCTGGGTTTTTCCTCACGTGTAATAACCTTTTCGTCTATAATGACCTTCAATACATCCTGGCGCGACGGCAGATCATACATGATGTCGGTCATGATGTCTTCCATAATCGATCGCAGCCCCCGGGCACCGGTACCGCGTTCAATAGCCAGCTCGGCTATTTTTTTCAATGCCTCCTCGGTAAATTCCAGTTCGGCATTATCCATAGAAAACAACTTACGGTATTGTTTTACAAGAGAATTTTTCGGTTCGGTCAATATGCGAACGAGAGCATCAACATCCAGACTCCGCAGCCCGCAAATTATCGGAAGCCTGCCTACCAGTTCGGGGATTAGTCCGTATTTAACGATATCCTGCGGAAGCACCTCGTGATAAATGTTTTTCTCCGCTTTTTCGGCTTTCTGCAATATCTCTCCGCTGAAACCGATTGTAGAACCGCCTTTTCGGTTTTCAATAATACTGTCTATATTGTCAAAGGAACCGCCGCAGATAAACAGAATGTTTTCGGTGTTTACCTGTATAAAATCCTGGTTCGGATGTTTGCGTCCCCCCTGAGGCGGAACATTCGATACCGTGCCTTCAAGGATTTTCAACAGCGCCTGTTGCACCCCTTCGCCGGAAACGTCACGGGTAATTGAGCGATTTTCACTGCGGCGCGAAATCTTATCGATTTCATCTATATAAATAATACCTTTTTCGGCTTTTTCCACATCGAAATCGGCTGCCTGTATCAAACGCAGTAAAATGTTTTCGACATCTTCACCGACATAACCCGCCTCGGTCAAAGTAGTCGCGTCGGCTATAGCAAAGGGAACTTTCAGAGTCTTTGCCAGCGTCTGAGCCAGAAAGGTTTTTCCTACGCCGGTCGGACCCAGGAGCAGTACAATGCTTTTTTGAATTTCAACATCATCCGTGTCTTTTTTGTTTTTGCCTGAAGGTT
>JAQVWU010000303.1 GCA_028709565.1 Eubacteriales bacterium | reverse complement strand
CCCTTATCGACAACAATACCAATCTGCCTTTGTTCATAGGCGCCGTATTAAATATAGACTGATATAACAAAAGCATAAAACCGCTTCGGAAATGTACCGGAGCGGTTTTTGCGTGTTATTTTACAAAAATGCTGCGTATCCAGCGCGCGTCCTCGCCGGAAAGACTGTTTGTGAGGCGCAGGAACAGTACATATAGCACACCGGTCAGCGCTGTGCGCAAGATGAAGAACACGGCCGGCGAACCGATAACGATATCGGAAATTTCGGTTATCATATGTATGCATGACGCGGAACCGGCGATGCACAGCAGGGGCAATATCAGCCAGCGGAATATTTTACACTTCAGTTCGACGATTGTCAGCAAACGGGCTATCGAAAGGGCTGTATTTATGATTTCAGCGATGAATATAATCGCCACATATCCTTTAATCCCGGCCATGGGCAGCACAATCCAGACCAGCAGGCAGCTCAGCGACGCGTCAAAGATATTTACCCTCATGATATACAGCTGTTCACCCAACCCTTTGAGCATGCCGTCGGTTATATGATCTATATACATCACCGGAATCAACGGCGCCATTATACGTATAAACTCAGCCGCTTCGCCATTGTTATATATCGCATAACCCAGATCGACGGAAAAACTCATCATATATCCCGCGATGCCCACAGCGAACAGCAGCGATATCTGATATACCCGCGACGCTATGCCGTTGATTCTGGGAAAATTGCCCCGGGCTTTCGCCTCGGCGAGCTCGGGTACCAGCATGCCGGCAAAGGCACTGAGAAAGGACATGGGAAACAACACGATAGGGAAGACCATTCCGTGCAGCACGCCGTATGTAGCCAGAGAGCGTTCGCCGGAATCACCGTGTTTGCGAAGCCCGACGGGAATAAGCAGGTGCTCCACCGTGAGCAATCCGGACCTTACGTAGGTTGTCAGCGCTACCGGGATTGCGATACCGAACAGCCGGTGGGTTATGTTCTTTTCAAGCGCGCCCGGACCGTTGTAATGGTTTTTCAAATCGTGACGATATAATATGTATATGTAAACGAAGGTCACCGTTTCGCTTATAACGGCGCCGGCCGATACGGCAAAACATGCGTACCCGATTCCAGAAGGCAGGAAAACAGAGAGGAGCCATGCGGTTGCCATTATTCGCACAAGCTGCCCCACAACCTGTGAAGACGAACTCTTCGCTACCCTCCGTACGGCTGTAAAATAACCGGAAACGGCGGATGATATCGAAACAAAGGGAAGGCTGAAAGCCAAAATCCTCAGCGAGTCCAGCGTCCGCGCGTCATTGAGCAGTTTGAGCCCTATAGGTTCGGCCAGCGTGAACAGCAGTGTTCCCGATAACAATCCGAAAGAAGCCCCGTATGTCAGACATCTGCGCATTCCGACGCGCACCGATATGTCCGATTCATGACCCGCGGCCTCGGCGGTCAGACGTGTGGCAGCCAGATTTACACCGGACAGCGCCAGGGTTACCGAGAATCCGTAGACCGACATTACAAGGGTAAACAGACCCATTCCGGCATCGCCCAGTTTACCCGATATGTATACGTTAAAGCCGACCGCAATACTTCTCATGACAAGCGACGTTATTGTCAGCAGCGCGACATTTAATGCAAATGTTCTAATGCGTTTCATTCATAAATCCCCATAACCCCCATAACCCCCATAATCCTCATATCCTCATATCCTCATATCCTCATATCCTCATGAAATTTCCATAATTATTAATGTCAATAAGCTTAAAGGGTTACGGCGCGTGACGGCCTCCTTTTTTATGGGCGGTATTCAATATAATGTCCAGAGACAGGGCGCAGACGGTTACCGATAACACAGATAATATCAATCCGTCTGTGCTGCGTAAAAAAATCACGGACGCGAGTATTACAAGCGCGTCGGAAAAAAAGACAAGCGTACCTATGGAAACATTGCCGAATTTCGCCTTCAGGAGCCAGGCGATGAGGTCGGTGCCGCCCGTTGTATAACCGCGTATGAATAAAAGCCCGCATGCGCATCCCATTGAGACGCCTCCCGCGAAGGCGCATAATAAACGGTCGGTTACCTGCGGCAGAAAGATGAGCAGTTCGCACGCAGCGGACGAAGCCAAAATGCCTATAAAAGCCTTGACTATGAAATTAACACCATAGAATTTGACATTGACAATTGCGACGGGAAGGTTTAAAATAATCAGGACCGCTCCCGGGTGCAGGCCGAACAGGATATTGAGCATTGTGGCAATACCCGTAAATCCGCCGAGGATAATCTCACCCGGCACCAGAAACATATTGACGGCGACACCGAAGAGCAGCGCGCCGGCGGTGACAAAATAAATGTCACGTGAGACATTATATGCTGCGGAATGAATTTTCATTTATTATAACCGTTGTAAAAAAATTATTATGTCGGAGAAACCTTAATTTTATGACTAAGTTTTTCACAAGAGACAAGACTCTCTATCAAAGATTTTTTATTATGACCCTGACTATCGCGCTGCAGAATGTCATTGTCACCGGGGTAAACCTGGCGGATAATATCATGATCGGCGCCTATAACCAGACGTCAATGTCGGGTATCGCCCTGGTAAACCAGATTCAATATTTGCTGCATATGGTAATAATGGGCGCGGGCGAAGGCATAATTATCATTTCCTCGCGATACTGGGGTAAAAGGGATATTGAAGGGATAAAAAAGGTCGCCTCAGTGGGCATGAGGGTTGCCGTCGTATGCGCCATGCTGTTATGGCTGGTTGTTTTTTTGTTTCCCTCGCATGTTCTCAGGCTGTTTACCCCCGAGACCGCGGTTATTGCCGAGGGGGCAAAGTATGCGCGCATCGTCTGCTTTTCATATCCGCTGTTTGCGGCAACCACCGTGCTGCTTGCGACCATGCGCAGCGTCGAAACGGTGAAGATAGGTTTTTACGTGTCGCTGACAGCGATGTTTACAAATGTTATTTTAAATTATCTGCTCATCTACGGTATCGGTATTTTCCCCGAACTCGGGGGCAGAGGCGCCGCCATTGCCACCGTTGCCGCGAGGGGAGCCGAACTTATAGTGGTATTGGTTTACGTGGGATTTATCGATAAAAAGCTAAAACTCAGACCGGGCGATTATTTTGCATTCAACCGGGATGTTGCCGTTACATATGCGAAAATCAGCCTGCCCCTGATTGCGTCATCGGCCATCTGGGGTGTAGCCCAGGGTACACAGGCGGGAATTCTGGGCCGATTGGGCGAGGAAACCATCGCCGCGAACAGCATTGCCGCCACCGTCTTTCAGATTATTTCGGTGGTGATATACGGTTCGGCGTCCGCCACCTCGGTAATCATCGGCAAGACCCTGGGTGAGGGAAAGCAGGCATATATAAAAGAATATACGCGCACACTGCAGGTTTTATATATAGGACTGGGACTGCTGACCGGCACCGCTTTATTTTTATTCAAGGATTTTATAATCGGTTTTTATAATATAACGCCCGAAACATACAAACTCGCCCTGCAGTTTATGACTGTTTCCTCGGTCACCGTGGTAGGCACCGCCTATCAGATGGCGTGTCTTACCGGCATTGCCCGCGGCGGCGGCGACACCAAAATCATACTGATCAACGACTCGATTCATATGTGGCTTATCGTTATCCCGATTTCGGCTTTGGCCGCCTTTATATTTGAAGCAAGTCCCGTTATTGTATATATATGCCTCAAGAGCGACCAGATATTAAAATGCGGTGTTGCGGCTTATTGGATAAACAGTTACAGGTGGATAAAAAAAATATAAAAATATATAAGCCGCGTATTTGAGTATGCGCTTAAGGCAAAAAAATATGTATAGAACATATTTGAAACTCGGTTCAATTTTGATATAATAACCTTATACCAAAGGACGGATATTTCAATGAAAATAAAAAATAACCCCGAATTTTACCACGGTGTCCTGAACACGGAAGAAGTCGGCGATTATGTCAGGCTGCGGCGTTTTACCGACGCGGAAATGCGGATTTATAGCATAAATGAAGGACGCGCCGTTCGCGCCGGGTGCG